>NZ_JAWOCL010000030.1:0-13862 GCF_046483825.1 Sodalinema sp. | reverse complement strand
TGAGACTTGGGAGACTTATTTGCTATTGTTTCAAACCTTAGCAGAAGCGAAACAATGGACGGGTGCGATCGCCGCTTGGTGGCAAGCCATTACACTCGATCCGTACCAAGGATGGTGGCGATATGAGCGCTGCTTAAGTCTTTCAAAGACTTACCATAAATTGGATGAATTGGAAAGCCTATTTAGACAAGAATTTAAGAAAAATCCCGGCGAATTAGATCTAGGTTTAAATCTAAGTGCGATTCTCGAACAGCAAGGTCGCCTCGAAGAGGTTTATACGCTCCATCAAGAAATTGCCAATTATAAACTCAAACAACGTTGCCCGGATCTATCTCCTCAAATCCCCCTAAAATCGCCCCAAGTTAACTTTACAATTATCGGCGCTCAAAAAAGTGGCACCTCCTCACTTTACTATTACCTAGAAGAACATCCCAATATCTCCGTCTCCATCAAAAAAAACTACATTTTTGGTCGCTTCACTATGAAAAAGGTCAAACCTGGTATCGATCGCACTTCTTACCCATTCCAGAAGGTCAAGTGTGGCGAACAGGTGAAGCGAGTCCGACCTATCTTGACTCTCCCGAAACCCCGGAACGGATGTATCACGAGTATCCCGACATGAAACTCATTGTTTTACTGCGCAATCCCATCTCTCGTGCTATTTCCCACTATTATCACTGGGTGCGACTCAAAAAAGAGTCTCGTCCTCTTGACATTGCCTTGACCGAACAACTTGCAGAGATTCCCGATTGGGACGATGTCATTTCCATTCGCAATCACTACATCGCTCGGGGCTGCTATGTCAAGTTCCTGGAAAAATGGCTCCGCTTTTTTCCTCGCGAACAGATGCTAGTCATCCCCAGTGAACGCTTCCAAGACCATCCCTCAGATATCGTACAAACGGTACATTCCTTTCTCAAGATTCCCCCTAAACCTTTAGAAAACTTGGAGTATTACAATGTCGGCGAGTATCACGTTGAGAACCCGAGCTTAAAATCGCAACTGCAAGACTTTTATGCTCCCTATACCCAAGACTTAGAGACGTTACTCGGGCAATCCTTTCCCTGGACAACACCATGACAACACCATCATCATAATCGAGGACTCCATGGTTCAAATTTCTGTCATTCTTCCCGTCTATAACGGAATGGAGACGATCGCCGATACAATCGATTCAGTCTTAGGGCAAACCTTTGCTGACTTTGAACTGATTATCATCGACGATGGCTCAACCGATGATACCCTATCCGTTGTTAAGGCGATCGCCGATGAGCGTATCCAAATTCATCAATTTAGCAACGCGGGACAGGGAGAAAGTCGCAATCGTGGCGTCGCCTTAGCCAATGGAGACTATCTCTCCTTTATCGATGCCGATGACTTGTGGACTCCCGATAAACTCCAACAACAATGGCAGGCCTTGCAAACCCATCCCCAGGCCGCCGTCGCCTACAGTTGGACCGACCACATTGACGAAAATAACCAGTTTTTCAGAGCTGGCCCCCACCTCACCTTTTCCGGTGATGTCTATAAACGGCTCATCATCAGTGATTTTGTCGGTAGTGGGTCCAATGTTCTGATTCGTAAGTCTGCCTTTGAAGCCGTAGGTGGATTTGCCCCCAGTCTCACCCCAGCCGAAGATTGGGATTTATGGGTCCGATTGGCGGCCAACGATGAGTTTGTCGTGGTTCCCCAAGTGCAAATTCTCTATCGAACCGTCACCTCGTCCTCATCTTTTAATTTAGCCAAGATGGAGGCATCCAGCTTACAGGTCATCGAACGTATTTTTGCCGCCGCTCCCCCCGAGTTACAGCACCTCTCGCGGATTTGTCGCGGTCATCGCTATAAGTATTTAACCTATAAAGCCTTAGATTTAACCCCAGAACGACGACGGGCCAGAGCGGCCTTTCGCTTTTTAGCCTTGGCCCTCAGGGATGACCCGAGTCTGTGGCGACGACGGGTGATTTGGAAAGTTCTGCTGCGAGCAACGGCGGGATGGCTGCTGCCGCAAGCTTGGGCTAAGTCCCTGCTGAGGCAAGTCCCGAAACCCTTTGAGATTGAGGCTTTATTGTTTCATATTCGCTTTGACCCCTAGGATGACCCAAAACGTCACAATAGCGTCATTTCTCTGTAACCTGCGCTCGTTATGCTGTTATCGAAGACGACGTGAAACGCTTGGGGAGACGGTTTTAACAAGTTTGGACGGACTTCCCCGGTGTACTTGCTCGGCTCTATCCTAAAGGTTCCTACAGCCCTACCCGTTCGCGGGTAGGGCTTTTTTGCCCTCACTCCCAGTCGGGACTGAGGCGGCGGATGTCAAATTGATCGACTTGAGGATGGCAGCTACGACAACTGTTGAAATCAAGGGAGCGAGGCAGGTCGACGTTAGGATGTAGGGCGGCCAAGGGACGGGAGTATTGAAAGCGGAAGGGAACCGACTCGCTGTTGGCACTGTTCGGACGAGAAAAGGTTTGCAGATAGTCCCAGACGATTTGGATTTGGGGGCTGGGTAGGACTTCAATGCGTTGGCCATAGTGATTCTCGTCCAGGAGCAGATCTCGCCAGGTTTCCGTGGGGAAGACGGCCGGAGGAACGCCAATATGGCAGGACGCACAGGCTTCGAGATAGAGGGCTTGCCCCGTTTGGTATCGCTCGGGAATGGGATCGACGGTTCCGATGTGGGGCGCCTGAGAGGGGTTTGGGGATGAGGAGTTTGGGGATTGCGATCGCCCCACTCCGGCCAAGCCCCAGCCTAGCCCCACAGACCAGACCAGCACCAGCAGGCTCAACAGCAGCACCGAGGGACGTCGCCGCTGTGGGGTGTTCGCGGACCGGTTCGCGGACAGGGATGTAAGCGGCCTAAGCCGGGAAGGGGGATGAGGATCCGACATCGCAATTGCTAATTTGGGCGAATTTGGGCTTCTTTGGGCTTCAAAATTGACCCGGAATTGTTGACACGTGATTGGGGTTGAGGAGAAAATAACGAGAGTTTTAAGTTCCCATGCTATCGGAAATCCTGTCCGATTGTCAACGCTCCGGATTGGTTAAAAAACTGAGGTATGATGCAGTTTATACCCCGGCGATCGCCTCAATCGGGCCTGTTTCACGAGCCTATTTGAATGGATATTCTCATTTACGCTTATAATTATCATCCCGAACCCATTGGCATTGCACCGCTGATGACAGAACTGGCCGAAGGACTGGTTCAACGCGGCCATCAGGTGCGCGTCGTCACCGGAATGCCCAATTACCCACAACGGCAAATTTATGAGGGCTATCGGGGTAAACTCTATGTCACCGAGGAACGGAACGGCGTCAAAATCCAACGCTGTTTTGTCTGGGTTCGCCCCAAGCCGGGACTCGTCGATCGCATCCTCCTCGAAACCAGTTTTGTTGGGACCAGTTTTATCCAAGCCCTCAATGGTAAACGTCCCGATGTCATCTTACTCACGGTTCCGCCTTTACCCGCCTCCGTCCCCGCCACAGTATTTAAATGGATGCAGCGGGCGCCAGTGGTGTTGAATTTACAAGATGTTCTGCCCGAAGCGGCGGTTGTGGCAGGGTTACTGACCAATAAATCCTTGATTCGTGTCTTTGAATCCCTCGAACGATTTTCCTATCGCTACGCCAATAAAATCGCGGCAATTTCCGATGGGTTTGTGGACAATTTGATTCACAAAGGAGTCAGCCCTGATAAAATTACACTAATCCCGAATTGGGTCGATACAGACTTTATTCGTCCCCTGGATAAACAGGATAATTCCTTTCGTCGAGAGCAGGGACTCGAAGGGAAGTTTATTATCTTATATTCTGGGAACATTGCCCTCACCCAAGGACTTGAAACCCTGATTAAAGCCGCCGCAAAATTGTTAGATCAGCCCGATATTGCCATCGTCATTGTAGGTGAAGAACGGGCGTTAGGAGCATTACGCGATCGCCGCGACAAACTCGGCGCCACCAATGTTAAACTTTTACCCTTTCAACCTCGCGAACGGCTACCAGAAATGCTCTCAGCAGCCAACGTGGGCATGGTCATGCAGAAAAAGACGGTCATTGCGATCAATATGCCCTCGAAAATCCAGGTGTTACTGGCCAGTGGTCTCCCGATTTTAGCCTCCGTTCCCGATAGTGGAACCGCCGCCAAAGCCGTTCAAACCAGTGGTGGTGGGTGGGTGGTTCCTCCCGAAGATCCCGAGGCGATCGCCCAAGCCATTCGTCAGCTCAAATCCACCCCAGAAACCCTCGAACAACTCAGCCAACAAGGACGACAGTACGCCCTAGATAATTATTCATTCTCCGAAGCCCTTGATCGCTATGAAGCCCTCTTCAAGACCGTAGTTCATGAATCTTAAAGCCAATTAGATCACCGTAAAAACACCGAGATACCTGTCAATTACAAATCAACAAATCACCTCAATTAACGAATTTCAATCTTAGTGTCATACTCAAACCCTCGGAAATTGGAATTATATTCGAGAATGTACTCACCACTGCTCGGGAGTTCTCCCCTCCAAGTGCTACGTCCCTGCATCGCCGCCGCATCCGTAATTTCTCGACCATTAGGAGCGCGCACAAACGGTAGAGGACCATTACCCATCGCCGTGAGCGTCATCGTCTGTTGCGCCCTCGCCTCCAAGCGATACTCATGGAACCCCGTTCCCACAAAGCGATCGCTCAGACGAACCGCCGTCGCCCCAGTCGGGAAACTTAATTCAGCCACCAGCTCATTACAACGGCTATTGGTCAAACTTTTCGCAATCCAACCCGGTTCCGGGTCCGAAATTCGCCACCAACCTGAGTCTTCCCCCGTGATCATCACCCAAGCCCCGTCATCGAGCTGTCCGACCACATTATCATCGGCTACCTCCGGCTGCGATCGCACATTTAAAGGCGCACTAGGATCATCCACCTGGGCCATGGTCGTCTCACAACGAAGAACCTCCACCTGAGCCGGTTGTACCGTAGCGGGTTCTGGCGTCGGGGTTGGCGTCGGAGTTGGCGTTGGCGTCGGAGAGGGCGTCGGAGAGGGCGTCGGAGTTGGCGTTGGCGTCGGAGTTGGCGTCGGAGAGGGCGTCGGAGAGGGCGTCGGAGTCGGAGAGGGCGTCGGAGTCGCATTCAAGTCCACCGACGGAGTGGCCGGAGTCTCCTCGGGTTCCGAAGTTGGCTGATCCGTCTGAGATTGATCCAAGTCCGGGGGAGTCGGCGAGTCTGGCTGACAGCCCGCAAGCAAGCCCAGTAGGACGAACCCGAGCAACGATGGCAATTTAGGGAAAAATTTCATTATGTAGCTAAGCCCGAATCTGCGAGAACGACTCTGACCGACGTCAGTCTCCCTGTATTATAGGCTCCCCGAACACCAGCTAAATCTGAGTTGCCCATAGAGCGACTGGACACCAACCCTTGCCAACCATTGCCAAAATGACATCCAATCTGCTAGGGCCGAACCATTGCTCATCATTAATCTTGCTCATCAATCTCGCTCAAACAACCTCAACCCCAATTAAGATTGAATAACACAGGGATCAAGCCCGACGACTTTATTTATAATGGTCAATAGTATTAAATTTCCAACCTCCACAGGACTCCTTGGCCTAGCCCCGTGTGTTGTGTCATCTACCCAGCGTATCAAACGCAAAACTTAGCATCATTCTTCAGTTGGCTTGCCAGTGTTAATGAGAGGAAGTGCCCCGTTCAATCCTATGAATTCACAAAAGACAACAGAAGATCTCAAACAGCGTCTTAATCGCGAAGTCTTGTTACAGCGAATGACGCAGCGAATCCGTAACTCTCTCGACCTGCAAGAGATCCTCGATGCAACAGCCGTCGAAACCCGACAGTTTTTAGGAGTTGATCGGGTAAAAATTTATCGCTTCAACGCCGACGGTAGCGGAACCGTCATTGCCGAGGACGTTCAAGACGATCGCCTACCTCGTCTATTAGGACTCACCTTTCCTGCCGATGATATCCCCCCCGAAGCCCGTGAGCGCTTTGTACGGCAACGAGTCCGCAGTATCGTCAACGTAAGAGACCGTTGCATCGGCATGAGTCCCGCCGACGATGCCTTTTTGCCTCGGGATTATAAAAAACTCGATCCCTGTCATGTCGAGTATCTTACCGCCATGGGCGTCGCCTCATCCCTCTGTTTGCCCATCATTCATCATGACCAACTCTGGGGACTTCTCGCCTCCCATCATGGAGACCCACGACAGTACGACCTGCCGACCCTGCAACTAATTCAGGCCGTCGTCGATCAAGTGTCCATCGCCATCTCCCAATCGGCCTTACTCGCTGAAGCCCATCAGCAACAGCAACGGGAAGCTGCCGTCAACCAAATTGTCAGCCTCCTGCACGCTCAGCCAACCATCGAATTTAGCACAGCCATCGACGCTGCCATTGAGTCCCTAGGGGGTCAAGGCGGTCAACTCTATATTCTGCGAGACTCGCCGCTGCGTTTATGTCGCGGTCGACAGCCGAGTTTTAGCGAATCCTCCTCTGACATTTCCCTCGAACAAGCCGTTGAGTCTTGGTGGCACGCCAGCTTCCCCAACCGAGATCTCCCCCTCTATCCCCTCCTAGAGACCGCGAATCTGGCCGAGGTGCCTCAATTACATCCGTTAGTCGAGGCCTTTAGCCAAGCCCAACTTAGGGGACTGTTGGCCCTCCCCTTACATCATCGGCAACAGTTTTTGGGCTACCTGATGGTGTTTCGCCAAGAAATTGACCTAGAGATTTGGTGGGCCGGTAAATTTGACACCAATCGACGGCAAGAACGCCCCCGTCAATCCTTTGAGGCTTGGAAACAACTCAATCGCGGCCAATCACTCCCCTGGAGTGACCAAGACCGACAACTGGCGCGGGAGTTGAGTGAGCGTTTCGCCTCCGCCGTTCAGCAATATCGGCTGTATCGGGAGGTGAACACTCTCAATGCGACCCTCGAACGCCAAGTTCAACAGCGAACCACCCAACTTCAGCAGTCCTTGCACCTCAGTCAAGCCATGGCTGAACTCGCCGATCAGATTCGCAGTAGCTTGGACTTAGATGAGATTTTACAAACCGTTGTCCACAAAGTGCGGAGTCTCTTGCAGGCCGATCGCGCCGTGGTGTATCAAGTCTTTGAAGGGGGAGAAGGACGCATTACCGTTGAAGATATCCAGGGGAATTGGCGCTCGGCTTGGGGCATTGAGACCCCACCGGGGTGCTTTCCCGAACATCTCGAACAGAAGTACAGCCAAAGCGGCCAAGCTCGGGCTATGGACGACATTGAGACGGCCAACCTAACCCCCTGTCACCGAGAATTTTTGGAGAGTTTACAGATTCAGGCCAATCTGATCGTACCCATTCACTGCGATCGCCAACTCTGGGGCCTGATTATCGCCCACCAATGCGGCCACCCCCGTCACTGGAGCGATCGCGAAATTGAACAAGTCGAACAACTGGCCCGTCACGCCTCCATCGCCATCTCCCAGGCCGAACTCTTTGCCAAAAGTCAACGGGCCACCCGCACCGCCAACGCCAAAGCCGAACAACTCGAAAAAGCTCTCGAAGAACTCACCCAAACCCAAACCCAACTGATTCAAAGCGAGAAAATGTCCAGCTTGGGACAATTAGTGGCCGGTGTTGCCCATGAAATCAACAATCCCGTCAACTTTATCTACGGGAATCTCGTCCATACCAGTGAGTACACCCAAGATCTGCTAGATCTCTTAGATCTGTATCAGGAACATTATCCCCAACCCATTGAAGAGATTGGCGATCGCATCGAAGAAATTGACCTAGAATTTCTCGTCGATGACTTGCCCCGAATGCTCGGTTCGATGAAACTCGGCGCCGAGCGGATTCGCCAAATCGTCCTCTCCCTGCGTAATTTCTCCCGTCTCGATCAATCAGAACTCAAACCCGTTAACCTACACGATGGCATCGAAGGAACCCTAACCATCCTGCACCATCGCCTGAAAGCCAAAGCCGATCGCGCCGCCGTGAACGTGGTCAAAGACTATGGAGACTTGCCCCTAGTTGAATGTTACGCCGGTCAACTCAATCAGGTCTTTATGAATCTGATTAGCAACGCCATCGATGCCCTGCATCCCTTTGACAAAGAGAAAGCCGAACGTACCATTCGCATTCACACCGAACAAGTGGCCGAGAACCGAGTTGCCGTGATCATCGCCGATAATGGCTGTGGCATTCCCGAAACCGTGCGATCGCAGGTATTCGATCCCTTCTTCACCACCAAACCCGTCGGAATTGGCACCGGATTGGGCCTATCGATCAGTTACCAGATTGTCACCGAAAAACATCATGGTTCCTTTACCTGCATCTCGCAACTGGGGGTTGGGACTGAGTTTCGCCTAGAAATTCCCATTAACCAGTCCTCCACTCATCCTCAGCTACCCAACGAAAGTTCCACGGCGACAGCTAAGATATAAGCGAGTCTACGCGAGTCGAATCGAGTCCCCCCCCAGGCGATCATGTCCCAAACTTGGGTCCGGCTGCGCTTGCCAATACCGTAAGCGACCCCAAACGTTCCATGTTGAATCTCGATGAATGGGATGAAGTGCGATCGTGTTGCCAAAATGAGGCAGCATTTGAGCGCCTCAAACAAATTTTAGCTAGAGCTTCCACCAGCCCGCCGTCGGATGACTCCCCGGCCCTGGTGGAAGCTCGTTTGCAAATCGAACGGCAAAACGCCCTCGCCAACGCCATTGCTCGCATTCGCGAATCCCTGGAACTCCAAGAAATTTTTGACAGTACCACCCAAGAATTGCGCCAGTTACTCAGCGCTCACCGTATCGCCATTTATCGCTTCTATCCCGACTTTAGCGGTGAATTTGTCGCCGAATCCGTCGAACCGGGCCACCCAGCGATTATCAAACCCTCAGCCAACGCCTCGGAGAATCGCTCCAAACAGATTCTGCTCGGAACAGCTCCCACCCCTCAAAACTCCCCAGCCTATACCGTCCCATCATCGAGCAATGGACATCCCTACACCAGTTTGGCCGACCAGGATATCTTAGATAATCCCGGAACCATCCCCCTATCCGGGCGGGGGAAGTCCCCAGCCCAGGTGTTAGAAGAGCATGGTTCCCCAGACTCGGCCATCGTGCCGATTTTACAGGGACAAGTCCTCTGGGGCTTACTCTGCGCCAGCCATAATCAAGATCAGCCGCCTTGGAACATTGACGATATTGAACTGCTTGAGCGCGTCAGCATCAACCTCAGCGTCGCCTTAAAACAAGCTGAATTATTCCAACGCACTCAGCAACAAGCCCGAAAACTGGCCAAAGCCACCCGACGGGAGAAAACTCTGGCCGTCACCGTCGAAAAAATTCGGCGATCGCTCGATATTGATACCATCTTTAGCACCACCACCCACGAAGTTCGCCAACTTCTCGATGTCGATCGCGTGGCCGTCTATTACTTTAACCCCGACTGGACCGGCCAGTTTGTGGCCGAATCCGTCAGTCCCGGCTGGGTGCATTTATTGGAGTTACAAACCACAACCCCTGAACTGCAAACCAACCTGGCCCTATGTTCCCATATGCAGCAGCTCATTGAGGGGCAAAAACACGGCAAAAACCAAGCTCATTCCGACAAAATCCCCCAACGGCGAGTCTTTACCGTCGAAAACGTCGAGCGCAGCCACTTCGCCCCCGCCTATCAAGAGGTGTTGCAGCTCTATCAATGCCAAGCCTACGCCATTGTTCCCATCTATCAAAATCATCAACTTTGGGGACTTCTCGCCGCCTATCATAATGCTCACCCTCGGGCTTGGGATGCCTCAGATCTCGATTTGTTAGGCCAGATTAGTGAACATCTCGGAGTCGCCCTGCAACAAGCCGAACTCCTCGAACAAACCCGAATGCAAGCCCGTCGTTTGGCTCAAACGTTACAGGATTTACAGAAAACTCAAACCCAACTCATTCACAGTGAAAAGATGGCCGGTTTAGGACAATTGGTGGCTGGAGTTGCCCATGAGATTAACAATCCTGTTAATTTTATTTATGGCAATCTCAGCTATGTTCGTGACTATACCCAGGATTTAATCGGCTTAATTGAACTGTATCAAGAGGAAGAGGCTCCCAACTCCGAGGCGATCGCCGAGTGCATTGAGGAGATTGATTTGCCCTTTATCCTCGAAGATCTCCCCAATCTCATTAACTCCATGAAAACGGGAACCGATCGCATTCGGAAAATTGTTCAATCATTACGGATCTTTTCCCGCCTCGATGAAGCCCAACGAAAAACCGTTGATATTCATGAAGGACTCGAAAGCGTCCTCTGGCTTCTCAAACACCGCTTAAAAACCGGAAATGGCGATGAAATAAAAGTCATTAAGAAATTTCAAAACCTCCCCAAAATCAATTGTTATCCCGCCGAACTGAATCAAGTCTTCATGAACTTGATCAATAACTCCTTAGATGCTTTAAATGATGAGCATAAATCGCGACAATGTTCAAGCGATAAAGAGGCCAAAAAACCGGCGATCGCCATCCTCACCCAGAAACTCAATGATGAGTTTATTGTGATCCGAATTGCCGACAACGGCATCGGTATCCCCGAACCCATCCGTCGCAGAATTTTTGACCCCTTCTTTACCACAAAATCCCCCGGAAAAGGAACCGGATTAGGACTTTCCGTGAGTTACCAAATCGTTGTCGAAAATCATGGCGGCGACTTAAGTGTTAAATCAAAACCCGGCGTCGGGACCGAATTTGTCATCGAAATACCCATTCATAGCGACAATGACGACATCATCAAAGCCTAGCCCCTCCGAAGACTAATCCTCTCGATACCCCAAGAGCGATCCCCGCTTAACACCTCTGTCGTCCTCTAATATCGACCTGAACCGCCTCCGTTCTCCGTCACAGCGGCCGACCGAATTGTCCCCAACTCACCTCTCTGTTACAATCAAGAGCTAAATCTGAAAAGACTATCAAACTTAGGCAAAAGTCAACGTAAATTCATCTAAATTTACGTAGGTTTGCGTAGGTTAACGTGAGTGGCCATAACCGTCAACCCACGTTAACCCAAGCGTCAAACTTGGAAATGAAACGGCATCAGGCGTTCGGAATCCGTCCCATCGCGGTTGGGGTTAGCCCTAACCCACGAGGCCAACCCTCCCATCGAAACCTGTCTCGTTCATTCCCTGGCGCAGAACCTAATGACCTTGCCTCTCCTCCGTGATCCCCTCCTTATGGATTATCTACAACCTCAAAAAATCTGGCAGCGTTGGCGACAACGACACCAATCCGGGTGGCGGCCCCGTAACCTACTGGTTTATGGTCTGTTTGGAACCCTAGCCGTCGGTGTTAGCCTCACGGCCTGGATCAGCTACAGACTGGTACGAGAGCTATTACTGACCAATATCAGCCAGGGAGCAATTAGCGAAGTCCGAGAAGGGGGACAAGAACTCGAAGACTGGTTTCAAACCCAGACCTTTTACCTAGAAGGTTTAGCCAATAACCCCACCATCGCTTCGGGAGACTGGGAGCAGATCCAACCCTATCTGGCCCGAGAAGTTGAACGCCTCGACAATTTCATTAGCTTGGCGATCGCCAACCGCGAGGGAGAATTTCGTAACCATCAACAGCAAACCGGACAAGTTGACGATCGCCAGCACTTCCAAACCGCCATGGAAGAAGGACGCATCAGCTTCAGCAACCCCATCATCGGCCGGGCCATTGGTGAACCGCTGATTGGCTTTACCCTTCCCCTAGCCACTGACCCCGACGCCCCCCAACCCTCAGCCGCCAGCGCCCTCATCGGTGGTATTAGTATCGATCAGTTCGTCCTCACCCTCAATCAAATCCAATACGGAGACGATAGTTACGCCCTAGCCTTCGACTCCAATAACCAGCCAGTCGCCAGCCCCGGATTTCAAAATCAGCTACCCGAATCCCTAAAACTTCAATCTCCAGATATTAGCCAAGACTTCGCCTCCCTGCTACTCCCGGATCTCAACCCGGACATCTTGCAAAAGGGAACCCTCAACGGTGAGGCCATCTATTTCGCCTATCACCCCATTCAAGCCCCCAACTGGACCGTCGTCTTAGTTATTCCCCAAGAGAACATCGAAAAACAACTCGAATCTCTCAACCTCCTGGCGGGAGTTCTCAGCGTGATCCTGGCCCTGGCCACCATTCTCGCCGGACGGCAAATCAACGACGCCGAACAGTCTCGCGCCCGGGCCGAACGAGAAGCCCTCCTCAATGGCCTCACCAGTCGCCTGCATACCTCCCTCGATCTCGATAAAACCCTACCGCCAACCCTCGAAGAACTCACCGATCTCCTCGTCTTCGATGCGATCGCCTTCGCCTGGTACGATCGCCGTCAGCAATCGCTCACCCTAGCCGACCGCCATCCCCAAAACAGCCAACTCTTCGCCGACAGCACTCATCTCGAAGCCGCCGAATCTCAAAAAGACCTCGACAGCCAACTCCGCAACGGCGAAACCGTGACCCTCATCCGTCACCCCCAAGCCGAATCCATTACCCTACATCGGGGCCATTACTCCGCCTTTCCCGTCATCAACCGCCTGGGAACCCCCGGTTATCTCCTCTGTCATCACGGTCTCCCCATCCCCATCAATAACAATGAAGAAGAGTTCATGCGGCGCGTCGTGGCTCAACTGTCCATCGCCCTCACCCAAGCTCATCTTCATGCCGAAAGCCAACGGGCCGTCATCTCCCTAGAACGGGAACAACAACAATTGCGACAAGTGGTCACCAACGCCCCCGTCGCCATGGCCATGTTTGACAGCCAAATGCGCTTCCTAGCCTTTAGCGAAAAGTGGGTCAGCGATTACCAGCTACAAGATCAAGATCTATTAGGGGAATGCCTCTACGACGTTCTCCAGGATCTCCCCGGCGATCGCCACCAGGCCCACCAAGAAGCCCTCGGAGGACAGGTGATCACCGAACCTGAACTCGTTTGGCAGCGTCAGGACGGAGATCTCCTCTATTTACGCTCGGCCATCCACCCCTGGTATAAGTCAGAAGGGGAAATTGGCGGTATTATTGCCGTCACCGATCGCATTGATGATTTGGTCAAAGCCCGACTCGAAGCCGAACGGGCCGCCCAATTCAAAGCCGAGTTTTTGGCCAACATGAGCCATGAAATTCGCACCCCCATGAATGGCGTGATGGGAATGACGAGTCTCCTCAGTCGCACCCAATTAACTCGACAACAGCGCGATTATGTCTCGACCATTTCCCGCAGCGCCCAACATCTGTTAACCCTCATTAACGATATTCTGGATTTCTCCAAGCTCGAAGCCGGGGAAATGGAACTCGATGCCATCGATTTTGACCTCGATCGCTGTATCGAGGATATTGTGGATGTCATGGCCACCCAAGTTGAAGATAAAGTGAGCCTGGAACTGGCCACCCTGATTGACCCCAATGTTCCCCGCCATCTACGAGGCGATCCCGCTCGCTTACGTCAGGTCTTGCTGAATTTAGTCAGTAATGCCATTAAGTTCACCGAACGAGGCGAAGTGGTGATTCAAGCGGCTCTGGAATCGGAACAGCATAACTCCGCCACCATTCGTTTTGCGGTGCGAGATACCGGCATGGGTATCCCCAAAAGCGCCCAGACGAAACTGTTTCAGTCCTTTTCTCAGGTGGATGCTTCAACGACCCGTCAGTATGGTGGAACTGGCTTAGGACTCGCCATTTCACAGCAATTAGTCCATCTGATGGAGGGCAAGATTGGCGTCGAAAGTGTTGAGGGAATTGGCTCGATCTTTTGGTTTACTGTCCCTCTGGAGTTAGCCGATTCAACCCCCTCTTCAGCCTTGCCGCAAATGCCTCTGAATATCAGTCGGCTGCGGTTGTTGGTGGCGGCTGAAAATGCGACCACGCGCC
>NZ_JAWOCL010000294.1:0-8549 GCF_046483825.1 Sodalinema sp. | reverse complement strand
GAGAAAAAGCTCAAACGCGCTCACCGAAGGGTGAGTAAAAAACAGAAAGGCTCTGCCAACCGAAAAAAAGCCGTCAATCGACTCGGACGAGTACACCTCAAAATAAGTCGGCAACGTGAGGAACACGCCAAGAAACTGGCGCGTTGCGTTATCCGATCTAACGATCTGGTCGCCTATGAAGATTTGAGGATACGGAATCTAGTCAAGAACCACTGTCTCGCCAAGTCGATTCACGATGCAGGTTGGTATCAATTCAGAAAATGGTTGGAGCATTTTGGAGTGAAATTCGGCAGGATAACTGTAGCGGTGAACCCTGCCTATACTTCTCAAAAATGCTCGAGTTGCGGCACGGTGGTTAAGAAAAGTCTTTCGACTCGAACTCACGTTTGTCAGTGTGGGTGCGAGTTGGATAGAGACCACAACGCAGCCATCAACATCCTGAACGCTGCCTTAAGTACGGTAGGGCATACCGGAACTTGGGTCGATGACCCACACGCTTCTGGAGATTTGACCGCTACTTTGGCTGGTGCAAACCTGTCAGGGCAAGTCGAATCGTTGAAGGAAGAATCCCCACGCCGTGATAGCTGGGGAGTGTCAAATGCGAGAAGAAGAGAAACTTGCCCGTGATGTATACTTGAGTTTATATGAACAGTGGCAACTTCCAATTTTTAACAACATTGCCAATAGCGAACAGAACCACACTGAAGCCGTCGCGCGATCGCTGGCTCACTACGGCCTTGAAGATCCAATTACCAACGCCGCTGTAGGAGAATTCACCGACCCCACCCTACAGCAGTTGTACAACGAACTTGTGACGGAGGGCAGTCAATCTCTGGCGGCGGCGTTGGCGGTGGGGGCAAAAATTGAAGAAATCGACATTGCTGACCTAGAAACCGCCATGATCAACACCGACAACGCCGACCTCGATCTCTTGTACGATCGCCTACAAAACGGTTCCGAAAACCATTTACGGGCCTTTACCAGCACGTTAAGTCGACAAACGGGCCAAATCTATCGTCCTGAAGTGCTTTCACCCGAAGAGTACGACGAGATTCTAGGGGAATCGGGCGATCGCCGTGGCCGGGGCCAAGGACAAGCCGGCGATCGCGATCGCCGCTGAAACCCCCACAACCTCTAAACCGGAAGCCGAATCGTCATGTTGGTTCCCACCCCCAGTTGAGACTCACAGGTGAGGGAACCGCCATGACGAGAGATAATCGCATAACTCACCGATAGCCCTAACCCCGTTCCCTGTCCCACGGATTTCGTGGTAAAAAATGGCTCAAAAATGCGGTTTTGAATCTGCTCAGAAATCCCCCCTCCATTATCGGAAATGATAACTTCAACCTCCCGAGGTTCTCGAAGGTGGGTTCGGATACAAATCCTGGGATTTTGCCGACTTTTGCGTAACTCCTGAACCGCATCGATCGCATTACTCAACAAACTCAAAAAGACTTGATTCAGTTGACTAGCATAACAGGTCACAGGAGGCAGGGAGCCATACTCTTTGACCACCTCAATTCTCGAATTTTTCGTATCCCCAGCCAGGCGGCGTTGTAGAATCACTAAGGTGCTTTCAAGTCCCTCATGTAAATCCACCGCCTTTACATCCGATTCATCTAAACGAGAGAAGTTTCGCAGACTTAAAATAATCTTTTTAATGCGATCGCTTCCTGATCGCATCGAGTTAAAGAGACTCGGGGCATCGTCCTGAAGAAAGCTTAGCTCAATGTCCTCCATCATCTGTTGCACCGCTTTATTTTCTTGAGGATATTCTTGCTGATAACAGGTCACTAGCTTCAATAAATCCCCAAGATATTGCTCAGCATACCCTAAATTGCCATGAATAAAGTTAATGGGGTTATTGATTTCATGGGCAATTCCCCCCACCAATTGACCCAGGGCGGACATTTTTTCACTTTGAATCAGTTGGGCTTGAGTTTGTTGTAAATTGGTCAGCGTCGCTTCTAAATCTAGGGCTTTTTGACGCAGGGCCTGGGTTTTGCGTTCGACTTCTGCTTCTAAGCTATGGGAATAGTCGGCAACTTGTTGATACAGACGAGCATTTTGGAGGGAGATCGCCGCTTGGGTGGCTAACATCTGTAACATTTCCACGCGATCGCCCGTAAAAGCACCAATCGTCTGCTGATTCTCCAAATACAGCACCCCCATCAGCGTTCCCTGTTGCACAATGGGAATCCCCAGTAAACTCTTCAATTGCCGTTGCTGAACATCGCGATCGCCGCTCAAACGAGGATGCAGCAAAGCATGAGCCACCACCATCGGTTTGAGACTCCGGCGTACGGTATGAACCAGAGTTTCGGCAATCTCGGGGTAACTCGATAGGGGAATCGACTCCACCCGAGGAGTCCCCTCTAAGGTGGCCATGGCCTCAATCCACCATTGACTCTCCTGAGGCATCAACAGTAACACCTTATCCGCTCCCGCCGTCTTGAGAACAATAAGAAGGAACCTCGCCAGGAGTTGCTGAAGATCGATTTCACTCGAAAGGGTTTGAGAGGCCTTCAAGACGCTGGCCAGATCCAAACTCAGCGAGAGATGGTTTCCGTCTGAACCTGAAGATTGACTGGCTGGGGTTTGGCTGACACTCTGCGTCAGACTAGGGGTGACACTCATCGAACGAGTGGCTAACACCGTATCCGTCATCGGCGATCGCGGCCGCTGTGGGTTGAGAATCGGGGCCAGCAGGCGAGGATAACGGCGTTCTAAATCCACCACTTTGGTTTTCGCCCCCCAATAAATGTAGGCATAATAGGCATCGGTTAGATACACCTGAGCGATTTTCTCTTTCCCCCAATCCCGATAAAACAGGGCCGCTCGTTCACAGGCGAGGGCTTCTTCTTGGTGGTACTGGGTGGCCTTGGCGGCGGCGATCGCGCGATCGTAGGCCTCCATGGCCGCCGTCATATCTCCCAATACCCGATACCGTTCCGCCGCCACGAACTCCAACTTATGTTGAAAGTTCATCGGGGCAGAATCAGCCCAGCGTTGCAGTTTCTCTTGATTGTGCTGAACTCTCTCGAAAATCCCCACTTGCTGTTCCTCGGCGAGCTGGTGATAGGCGGCTAATTGCACTAAGGAATCATAGAAATAAAAGACAGAGCCAAAATAAAGTCCTGGAACTCCGTCAATATAGGGTTTCGCTAAATTGGCCCATTGCCGCCCTAGCTTCAGTTCATCGAACAGATAGCTTAAAATCAGTTTGTGGAGATAGACCTGATAAATGGCATAGCGATCGTCCACCTGATAATGGAGGAGCAACGACTGCTGTTCATCATAGGCGGTTCCCACTAATTCTGTGGGGTTCTCCTCGGTTTCAAGCAAGTTTAAAACTGCTTGATAATAAATATCTTGGTAAGTGCAAGTATTCTGTTGATTGATGTCCTTTAATGCTTGACGATAATTCGCGAATTTTTCGGCAAGGTGATTGAGGTTTTTACCACAAAAATATTCATATTCATTGTGGTGTAAAATGCAATAGGCTGCATATTCCACATCCCCAGTTTCTAATCCTGCCTGATAGCCTTCCTGCAACATAGGGAGACAGTCTCTCAAGGACTGTCGCCAAGGTAAAATCATACTATAGACCATGTTTAAGATTTTGGCTTTCAGGCTCTTGATTTGGAGTTTTTCCTGTAGTTTCAGGGCTAACTCGCCAAACTTAAACCCTTGAGAAAAGTTCCCTGAATTGGAGAGAAGTAAACCATAAGCTGCGTAAGAAAACGCCGACCCTGCTGCGTTGCCGTAGTCCAATGATAAGTTAATCTGCTCGGAAATAACTAGGGGTAAAAGAGCCGGATAGGCAACAAATGTAATGGAAATTAACGTAATTAAAACCCGCAACGCTGCCAGTTTCTCCGGGTCTTCCATTTCGGGTAAATCCAGAAGTTCAGACGGCGATCGCCCGGCAATTTTCCTCTCAACTTCTGCCAGAGCGATCGTTGTATCCTCCGGGGTGGGGCGATCGGGTAGATGAATCCCGAGCTGAGCTAAAACGGATTTAGTGAGGGCTAAGGCTTCGGGTAAGCGGTTTTGAGCAATATCGGCTTGGATATTGATGTCATGGATAGGAATCTCGTCCAGGAAGCCTTGAGCTTGCTCTAACACCTGCCCCGAGAGCTGTTCCATCGTCGAAAACTCCCCCGTCAGGTAGGCCGCTTCAACGGCGTTGCCATAGAGATTCAAGGTCAGAGGATAGAGATGTTGCCAAGACTGGGTCGGGAGTTGCTCGATTCCGGCTTGGAAGTAGGCGGCGGCGGTGTCGTAGGCGGCGGTGGCCATGGCTTTGCGTCCGGCTTCGAGGTTCAGTTGAGCCACCTGTTGCTGCTGGGCCGGGGTGGTGATGAGGGCGCTTCCGGCGTTGAGTTGATTGACGATTTCAAAGAGTTGATCGCTTTGATCTTGCTCATCGCCGCATTCTAGGAGAAGTTGCCCAATCTGCCAATGGGTGGCGGGTTTGTCGTCGTCGGGGATGAGGAGATAGGCCGCTTGTTGGACGCGATCGTGGAGAAAGCGATAGCTGGGGTTGATCTCCTCGCTTGAGGGGGAGGCGTCACCCTCAAGAAAGAACTTGTAGAGGGTGCTAGTGGGGAAAATTAGCCCCTCTTGTAAGGCCGGCCAGAGGCGACTGGCTACGTCACGGGGTGGCTGCTCAGAGACGATGCTGAGGGTGCTTAGCTTAAACTCGTTCCCGATGCAGGCGGCGAATTTGAGGACGGTTTGGCTGGTGGGAGGGAGTTTCTGCAATTGCTGGGCCAGAAATTCCACCACGTCATCGGTGAGGGAGAGGGTGTCAATTTGGCGGATGTCGCACTCCCAGTGACGCTCCTGGGGGTTAAAGCGGATGTAGCCCTCTCGATGTAGGGTTTTGAGAAATTGGCTGATGAAAAAGGGGTTTCCTTGGGTTTTGCGGGCGGTGAACTCGGTTAGCGGCTGGGCGAGTTCCGGGGAACAGTTGAGGCTGTCGGCGATGAGCTGGTTCATATCCGGGAACTGGAGCGGCCCTAGGTGAATGGTGTTGACGGGAACTTCAGCCTGTTGCAAGTCTTCTAGGGCCAGCCGTAAGGGATGGCCCGCTGAGACTTCGTTGTCTCGATAGGCTCCCAACAGCAGCACCGAACCTTGTCCTTTGATGAGTAATTGCAGGAGTTGCAGGGAGGCCGAATCGGCCCATTGCAGGTCATCGAGGAAGATCACCAGGGGATGGTTGGGTTGGGCAAAGCATTCGATAAACTGCTGAAAGAGGCGGTTAAAGCGATTTTGAGCGGCGGTTCCTGAGAGGTCTGGGGCGGGGGGTTGGGGACCGATAATCTGTTCGAGTGTGGGGATGACGTCGAGGAGAACTTGTCCGCTGTCCCCGAGAACGTTGGCGAGGGCGGTGTTCCAGTGGTTGAGGCGATCGTCGGGTTCACAGAGCAGTTGTTCAATGAGGTCTTCGACGGCTTGGATGAGGGCTTCTAAGGGGATGTTGCGCTTGAATTGGTCAAATTTACCCTGGATGAAGTAGCCCCGTTTTTCGAGTATGGGTTTGTGAACTTCGCGGACGACGGCGGTTTTACCGATACCCGAGAAGCCGGCCACGAGCATGATTTCTGAGGGGCCTTGGCTGACGCGATCAAAGGCGTTGAGGAGGGTTTGGACTTGGGCCTGGCGGCCATAGAGTTTTTCGGGGATGAGGAAGCGATCGCTGATATCTTGTTGAGCCAGTTCTCGGGGGGCGATCGCACCCTGTTGTTGCCATTGTTCTAAACAGTATTGCAAGTCATGTTTGAGGCCCAGGGCGCTTTGATAGCGGTCTTCGGCGTTTTTGGCCATCAGTTTGGCCACCAGGGCCGCGATGGGTTCCGGGATGCTGGGATTCACCTGATGCAGGGGGGTGGCGATCTTGGCGATGTGACTGTGGATCAACTCTAGGGGATCGTCGGCGTTGAAGGGGAGGCGGCCACTGAGGAGTTGGTAGAGGCTGACTCCTAAGGCGTAGTAGTCGGCCCGGTAGTCGATTCCCCGATTCATGCGTCCGGTTTGTTCGGGGGCGAGATAGGCGAGGGTTCCTTCGAGGTGGTTGGGGGTTTGGATGTCTTGGACGTCTTTGGGAAGTTGGGAGGCGATGCTGAAGTCGATGAGTTTGATTTGCTGAGTCTGGGGGTGGATGAGGAGGTTGGCGGGTTTGATGTCTTTATGAATCACCCGCTGTTGGTGTACGTCATGGAGAATCTGAGCCACCTGGATGGCGATGGCGAGGGTTTGGGCGAGGTCTAAGGGGTGTTCCTGGCTATAGTTTTTGAGGGAAATTCCCCCCCAGTCTTCCATGATGAGGGCGTAGCGATGGCCGGTGGGTTCTAAACTCAGGGGCTGAACGACACCGGGAATGGCTAGGGATTTGGCGATCGCGTATTGGTTCCGGAATTGGGCGAGTTCGGCAAAGCTGGGGCGTTCCTGTCGCAACAGTTTGATGACGACAGGTTGCTGATCTCGTTGTTGGATACCCCGATAGGTGACGGTGCGAGAGCCGAGATATAGCTGTTCGAGGAGGGTGTAGCCGGGAAGGTCAGGAAGTGCGGGGGACATTGCAATGCTGAAAACGGGAGAGTCTGAGCATGTGATTTAACCTCGACTTTAACAGAGACGGCGGGGTTGCCTCCTCTCTTGGGCTTGGGGGGAGTTAGTCTGGTGGTTTTGGCCGGCTAGGGGTTGAGTTGATCGTAGCGGGTGATGTCAAATCGACTTGCCGATTGGATTTCTACGACGGGTAAGACGACCTCGAAGGTTTCGGCATCGTCGCCTATTTCGACGGGTTCGACTGGGCGATCGCCTGAGGGACTGTTTGGCTGACTACGCTCCTGAGTCATGGCTTCATCGGCTTGGAGGTATGAGGTGGTTAAGACTAAGGTTTTGTCCTCTTCTTTGCGATAGCCACTGAAAAATGGCAGTAGCTGGATGTACTTTCTATCCACTCCGGGGTTGTAGGCAACCGTTGTGATACCAATATAAACTTTGCCGCTTTTTAGGGTGAACAAGAGGAGTTTTGTCTCTCGAATCGCTTGGTCACATAGTATCTCAAAGACATCATTCTGACTTTTTATTGCTTTGATTCTATGATATTCAGCATCGGTCACTAAGTTCAAAGGTAGCCAGGTTAATCCACCCAGCAAAAAGGCAATAATCGAAATATCAAAGTACTCAATTTCAATCCAGGATTGCCAGAGTTGATTGAGTGAAAATCCGTAGAATTGACCAATACCCACAAGACTAATGGCAAGTAGCAAGAAGACTGTTCCAGCAATTGAAGCAGTGAGCGTTAAACGATTTCCTGAGTATCTTGCAGCTTTATATTTAGTCTGATTCCAATTTATGATAAAAATGTATCCTCCCAAAAGAGGGAGGAGAAATAAGTTAAAAGGCATTACTCATCTAAACTCGATTCTTCTTGACGCTTTTGTTTTTTTTCGTTCAGCCGCTTAAACAGTTTTGAGTTAAGCGCTTTTTTGATTTGTGCTTGACCGGCTTCGCTGTTAAAAATATCAGCGGCGCGAACATAAGATGTTCCATCGTTTGTGTGAAAAACGGGCGGTTTTTTATATTTGGCTGCCATGATGGTCGATGTTCAGGGGTCCAGGTCCAACCATTATAGCAAGCAAAAGTCCTCCCCAAGTGCATGACTTGGCATCGAGCCAAGTCACGAGGAGAGGAAACGTCACGAGGAACAACAGAGGAACAGAGCTATGGGAATGGGGTTAACGGCGGAATCGACAGTCTCTTAACCAGGTTTGAACGGCTTGTCCGACGGCTCCTTGACTGCTCTCGCGGGGAGGACTGACAATTCCGGGTTCGGGATAATCGCCAAGACTCGAAAATAGAGAAACTAACCACCAACCTTCCTCATTTTGAGTGAGAAAGAGCCAATGGAAATGCTGGATTTCTCCGGTTTGGCCGCCGCTATGGGTGCGTTCTAGGGTGGTTAAAAAGACTTGTTCTACGCCTTCAGGAATAGGCTCGTTGAGGGGAAGTGGCTCAAATTCTGGGTTCCCGGCCACTAGGACGGTGGTGCGGTGGCTCGGGGGACCCTGGACATCCTGCGATCGCCGCAACACCCGATTCACATAACCGGGTAAGTCGGGCAACATCTCCTCAATTAAGGGTTCGATGGCGGTGGGACAGGCCTGAGCGGGGCTGGCCAGTAGCCCCCAACTCAGTAGAATCGCCCCCAGTCTGGCGGTGAGTCGTCCCGGAATCATGGTGTTACCCCATTGCGTCTTTGAGGGCATTTTGGGTCATGGAGGCGATCGCCTGATCGCTGGCTTTGGGCAGATGATAGTAGGTTCCACCGGCGGTTTCGGCGAGTTCCTTGGCAAATCCCGTGGAGACGAAACGGCTTTCGGTATTGACGACTAATAACTGAATCCCCAAGGCGCGAATCCGTCCGGCGATGTCCAGTAATTCGGCTTTGATGTCGGGTTTTTCGTTGGGGTCAATCTCTTCGCCGAGCGATCGCGCCAGGGGGATATTGCCCCGGCCGTCGGTGATGGCAA
>NZ_JAWOCL010000165.1:0-14601 GCF_046483825.1 Sodalinema sp. | reverse complement strand
GGGTTAGAGAAAACTTCCTATCTGTTGTTGCCTGTTGCCTTCTTTTCCCCAGTTTTTTGTCCAATTCAGACCAACTTTTGCTATTGTGAAGCGTTGGCGATCGCCCACAAATCCACTAACCCCAGGAGTAGCGTCAACCCCAAAAGAATCAGATACATCCAAGGTTGAGCCAGAGGGCGCACATCGCGGGTATCAATCCCAGTTTTGGCTTCCACCTGTTTGACTAAACGGGAGAATCCAGCCACACGCATCGGCAACAAATAGCCCTCTCCGGCATCACTGAGAAAATAATAGACCAATCCTCCTTGTCCCGTGGTTCTAGGTTTCAAGGCCTTAACCGATTCCCAAGGGAGGAACCAACCCTTACGAAAAATCTTGGCAAACCAGCCCGGATAACTCACCCCAATTCCAGACTCATCGAGAATCACCCGTTCACTCAAAGCCCCATAGAGCAGAAGCCAACCCAACGCTAACCCCACGCCAAGAACTAGGGGCGGAACGGGGGCGTTGGTGGCTTGGGCGAGAATAGGAAGCGGAACCGTTAATGCTAAATATAACCCCAACAGGGTGATGCGAATCAGGGGGGAAATGCGAAATAGTAAAGGGTCAGAATGCGAGGTCATGGTGAGGGGGGCAAATACTTTTGTACAACCGTCCAGCCACTCCAGGATACCGCTAGAAAGCCTAGGGCCAGCAACAGGTTGCTGGTAATATGGAGTCGCCGCATCTGGGGCTGTTTGGGATGAATTCGCCAACCGGTCACCGCTGAGGTGAACACCAAGGTCACCACCGTCAATCCGGCGGGGAGATGCCAAGAATGGCCCAGACTCCCGTAATGGCCTAACGTCCCAATCAGGCCAATGGCCAGCAAAAACAGCACCAACAGCACCAGGCTAATACCTAGTCCTCGATGGGCCAGGGGAATCCAGGCGGGACGAGGGTGTTGGCGACGGCGAGCGTTCCAGAGCGTGAGGCCACTGATGGCGAGTAACCCATAGGCCCCTAATGACAGTCCCATAGACCAAGCCGCGAAGCGCCATAACCAGAGAAAGGACGGAAGATCCACAATACAAACCCCGAAGCTGCGTTGACTTCGATTTTACCGCGACAACAGGGACGATCGGAGGCACAACGTTGATGGACAACGTTAGTGAGTGCGGCGATCGCCCCTGAGGGGAGTCTTCGGTGTTATGGCAATCGGCCCAGAACTAACGTCTAGTCAACCGAAGCTAGGGCCGGGGATTTGCAATCATCCGTTCCCGGTCTAGGACTTGATCGGGGTAAGGGTTCATGATTCTTTACATCTTCTGGATCCCCTTTTGCGGTAGAATCGCTTTCACCGTTAACCTCCGGTTCTGCCTCCGCCTCTGTCTCCGGTTCAGTCGTGACTTTCAAGCGTTTGCAAGAAATGGTGTCCGAGAGAATCGCACTGGCCATCATTCCGGTGTGGATTTCGAGTTGAGCTTGGGGCATCGCCTCAAAGACAAGTCGCTGTCCAGGAAACACAACCCGCTCAAAGTACCAGTTTTGAATATTGGTGATGCGGGCGATTTGGATCTGGCTAGTTGCGTTGATATAACAGCAAAGGATCGGGTCGGAGCTGTCCTTCGGTAAGGGATCGAGTATTTGAGCCATAACGTTTGAGCGTCTTAGTCTAGTTAAAATCTAAAGCGATTGTTATATCCGAAGACTAACACCTAGCGATCCCAGGTGGCTGTAAAAGCGAATACCAACTCCCTAAAAAGACATCACCTCATCATCGGCGGCCGAGGCTCTTAAACCCTAGATTAGCTGGCTTTTAGTGATATTCGGGGCAATTATCGGTGCGATCGCGCCGCAAATAAGCCCTAGCCTCCTCCTCCGTCGAGATCCCCCCGTTGGCGCACCTAGACTCCCGCCGTGGGGCGTCTGAAATTGGCATCAAAATTTTATTTTTTTTTTCGATTTATCCCTGATCGCTCTCAGCCGTCCTCTGAGATGACCCATCTGAGCAAGGTTAGGAAACAAATGTTATGGTGAAAATTAAAGATATATGAAGCGTTTTTATGACGACCAACCTCGATCGCGTCCTCTATGTCCGCCTTCCCTGTAACCCCATCTTCCCCATTGGGGTGGTGTATCTCGCCGATCATCTACACAAACTCTTCCCCGAGATTAAACAGCGAATCTTCGATCTCGGGGCCATTCCCCCCTTAGACTTCAACGGCGCCCTAGAACGCTGTATCGACGAGTTCCAACCCCAGTTACTCGTCTTCTCCTGGCGAGACATCCAAATCTACGCTCCCGTGGGCGGACGCGGTGGCAATCCGCTACAAAATGCCTTTGAGTTTTACTATGCCGACAATCCCCTCGTCAAGTTACGAGGCGCCTTAGGGGGATTGCGCCTGGCCGGATCGTACTACGGCGAACTCTGGCGTAACCTGGGACTGATTCGTCAAGGCTTAAAACGAGCCCGCCGCTACCATCCCCAGGCCCGGGTGGTTGTCGGAGGAGGGGCCGTCAGTGTCTTTTACGAGCAACTCGGCCGCAGTTTACCCAAAGGAAGTATTATTTCCGTCGGCGAAGGAGAGGCCCTATTAGAAAAACTACTGCGGGGACAAGAGTTCCAAGACGAACGCTGTTACATCGCCGGCGAAACCCAACCCCGAGAGCGTCTGATCCACGAAAAACCCGCTCCTATTGAAAAAACGGCCTGTAACTACGATTACATTGCCAGCATTTGGAGCCAGTTTGACTATTACTTTCTCGATCAAGACTTTTACATCGGCGTTCAGACTAAACGCGGTTGTCCCCATAACTGCTGTTACTGCGTTTATACCGTCATTGAGGGCAAACAAGTCCGCATCAACCCCGCCGATGAAGTGGTCGCTGAGATGCGCCAACTCTATGATCGAGGGATTCGCAATTTCTGGTTCACCGACGCCCAATTTATCCCCGCCCGCCGCTATATCCAGGATGCCATGGAACTCCTGCAAAAAATCGTGGATTCAGGGATGGACGATATCCATTGGGCGGCTTATATTCGCGCCGATAACTTGACCCCAGAACTCTGTGATCTGATGGTCAAAACGGGGATGAATTACTTTGAAATTGGCATCACCAGCGGCTCTCAGGAGTTAGTCCGCAAGATGCGGATGGGGTATAACCTGCGGGTGGTGTTGGAAAACTGCCGCGATCTCAAAGCCGCTGGGTTTAATGATTTGGTCTCCGTCAACTATTCTTTTAATGTCATTGACGAGACCTATGAGACCATTCGCCAAACCATCGCCTATCACCGGGAGTTGGAGCGAATTTTTGGTCGTGAGAAAGTCGAACCCGCTATTTTCTTTATTGGCCTACAACCCCACACCCACTTGGAAGACTACGCCTTTGAGCAGGAGGTCTTGAAACCGGGATACAATCCCATGAGTTTAATGCCCTGGACGGCTCGGAAACTGCTCTGGAACCCGGAACCCCTTGGCTCCTTTTTTGGGGAGGTGTGTCTCGAAGCCTGGCAACGCAATCCCAATGATTTTGGCCGGGAGGTGATGGACATTTTAGAAGAACGGCTTGGCTGTGCGGAGTTGGAGGAAGCTCTCAGTGCGCCGATGGTGGACAAATTGCCGCAAGACGCCACGACGTTAGTTCAGGTTTGACGGTTCAGGTTTAAAGGTTTGGGTTGACTCGGTGACCCCCTGGAGTTTTTCGCGAAACTCTGGGGGGTTTGCTGATCCTGGGGAGGATCTTGGGCCGGGGAGTTTAACGAAACGTGACAGGTCGGGTGCGTCGGGCGATCGCTCGGTCACAATAGAAAAGACTCTGAAAATTCTCTATAACATCAAACGAATTATGGAAGCTGCTGAACGATTACTAGAACGCTATGCTGCTGGCGAGCGTAACTTCCGAGATTTGGATCTGTTTCGTGCCGATCTCAATGGGGCTGACTTGAGTGGGGCCAGTTTCTTTCGGGCCAACCTGTTTGGGGCGAATCTCTTTCGAGCCAATTTGATTGGGGCGACGTTTTATAATGCCACCTTAATCGGGGCTAACCTGTATTGCGCCACTCTCAGTGGGGCGGATCTCAGTGGGGCGAACCTGACCTGTGCTAATTGTGAAGGGGCCGATCTCAGTGGGGCCGATTTGACAGCGGCGGATCTCGGGGGCGTTGATTTTAGTCACGCCAATCTCAGCTACGCCAATTTAACGCGCAGTAATTTGATGCGGGCTAGTCTGGTGGATGCGAAACTAGACCATACGAATTTTACGGGTGCGGATTTGAAATGGGCGAATCTCAACGATGCTCAACTGAGTGAGACTCAGGTGCGATCGGCCCAGTTCGCTCATGTGATCGGCTTGACGCCGGAGTTACAGGCTCGCTTACGAACTCAAGGGGCGATTTTGTCGGCCTAGAAGCCGTTTAAGAGCTTTGTTGGGGTAGGGGGGCGAACAGGAGTAGTCCGGCGGCGATCGTGAGGATAGAGGCGGCATAGAAGACACTGGCCAGGCCCCAAATGTTCAAAACTACCCCCAGAACAACGGGGGAGGCAAATTGCCCCAGAAAGCTAATCCCTGTACCCACGGCTAGGATACTGGCTCGCAGTTCAAAGGGGGAGACGTTGGCCAGGGCGTTGTAGAGGTTGGGTAAGACGATACCAAAGCCTAAACCAAAAATAGCGGCGACGACCAGCACTCCCCTTAAGTCAGTTATCCAAGGAATGGGGGCTAGGGTGGCGGCCATGACGCCAAAGCCTAGGGCGGTTGAGCGGTTTAAGCCGATCGCCTTCGCCAGAGGTTTAGCCCCAAAGGCGGAAATTAACGCCGCGCCGATGGCCCGGGCGGCCAGAACCAGACCGTTAAGTTTAGGGGTTAAGCCGAGGGCTTGATCGAGGTAGATTGGGGCATAAATCACGACCGCATACATGGCGATGGAGGATAATCCCATGGTGACGAGAAGTCGGGCGGTGGGCAAACGGGAGAGTTCGCGAGTGAGTTGACCTCCTAAGCCTTTAGAGGTGCTGGATTTTGCGGCCAGGGATTGGGAGTCGAAGGCGTAGAGGCCGAGGAGGGCTAGGGGAAAGGCCAGACCGTTGAGATAAAAGGCATATTGCCAGTGGCTATTGCCGACTAGGCCCCCGAGGAGGGGGTAGATAATGCCGGTTAGGGTGAGAACGGCGGTGGCAAAGCCTAACATCCGGGTTCGGGCTTCTCCTTCGTAAAGTCGCCCTAAGACCCCTAGTGAGGAGGCGGCTAGGCCTCCACAGGCAATGCCCAAGAGTCCCCGTACGAGGAGTAGGGACCAAAAATTGGGCATCCAGGCCCCCATGACGCCGAAAATCCCATAGAAGGTTATGGCGGGAAAGAGGACGCGGGAGGGACCGATTTTGTCGGCGAGGAGGCCGAGGAGGGGGCTGAATAGGGCCAGGGTGAGACAGTGAAAGCTGGCTAGGGTTCCCCCCCAGGCTAAATCAATGTTTAGTTCTTGCATCAGATCCGGCAAGACGGGGGCGATCGCTCCGCCGGCCATGGTGGTCAGGGAACCGGCACATAAAACGACGGATAGCCTTAGTGTCTCGCGGCTAAATGGTTGACCCCAATCTGTCATACTGCCTCCACAGACTTAAAAGAAAGTGATATATCATTGCACATCGCGTCCGAGACTCCTATTTTGGAGGATCGGTCGGGCGATCCACAATTGCACTCTGGCAAAATCTCAACTGTCCTCATGGCGATGAGACGTAAGCGGAGCAAATCCTGCTATCATCGCTGTACCTTGAACGATCCTATAGTGGGACGATTGCTTAGAAAATCTATGGGTTATGTCATTTTGCCTGGCTCGGGAGCGGTTCGATTGAGATCGCGGCAGATTAAACCCCTCATTTTAGCGGGGAGTTGGCCGTTGCGATCGCGGCAACGTGCCAGTGGTCTTGCCTGTCAGCGGGAATAACAGGTATCTTATCTAGGAAATTAAACTGAGATGTTAGAAACGGCAGCCCATCGGCTATCAAGACCAACGGTGAGGGGAGAAAGCTAGTGCAAGTTATCCAAGAATATGTGCAGAAGTTACACGCACACGGGTTTTACCCCGATGAGTACATCTGTCACGGTAAACAGGGCAATTTGATTGATATTGAGGAGCCGGTTAGTCAAAGACGACTGAAGGTTTTAACGTTCTGTACCAATGATGTCCTCGGACTGGTTCAGCATCCTCAAGTCAAGCAGGCGGCGATCGATGCCATTGTTCAGTATGGAACTTCGAATAGTTCCTGTGAGGCCTTGAGTGGTCGGATTGATCTGCACCGCCAACTCGAACAGGAAATTTCTGAGTTTAAGGATCTCGCCCATACCCATTTGTTTGTGAATGCCTGGATGGCGTTACAGGCCCTGATGGATGCGTTCTGTCATTTGGCGATCCCGATTCCTGGATTTCAACATACGCGAGAAACGCTGATTCTCAGTGATGTCCTCAATCACGGTTGCATCATCTCGGCGGTCGCTAATGCCAATAATCGCTCGGGTAAGGTGTTCAGTCAAAGCCCGACGGTTCGGGTGAAGGCCTATCGCCACAATGATGTGAATGATCTCGCTCGCAAGCTGCGACGCTATGCCAAACCCGGCGATCGCATTATGCTGATTTCCGACGCGGTGTTCTCGATGGACGGGGATATCGCCCCATTACCGGAGTTCCTCGATGTGATGGAACAGTATCCCGGTAGTGTCATTGTGATGGATGAGGCTCACGCGAGTGGTTCCATTGGTGCCTCGGGACGGGGAATTTATGACCATTTCGGGATTTCACCCCAGGATGTGATTCGGCGGGGGATGGTTCCGATTATTATGACCACCTTCTCGAAGTTTGCGGCTTCGGCGGGGGCGGCGTTGAGTAGTCCGAGTCCGGAATTGAATGATTTGCTGACGGTGTCACCGACGTCGATTGGTACGATTTCTCTACCGCCTCCGATTACGGCGGCGGCCTTGGAGAGCATTCGTCAGGTTCGTCAACATCCGGATTTGGTGCAGACGCTTCAGGCGAATACTCGTTATCTGCGATCGCGCCTGGTTGAACATGAGTTCCAGGTGATTGGCGAAACAAACGTGATTCCGGTGATTCTCTCTCCTGAGATTAATCCTAAATACTTTGCCCGCCATCTGATGGATCGCTATGGGATTTGGATTTCACCGATTTGGTTTATCGCTAAACCTCGGATGCGGATTACAGCCAATGCTCTGCATACGAAGGAGGAGATGGATCGCCTCGTCGAAGCGATGGTGGAAACCCGAGCCGCTATGCTATCCTCGACGGCAACCGTTAGTGCCTAACTCAACAAAGATGGGTCAGATCACGATTCGTCCAGTCGCTAGTGAGGGCGATCGCCGCCAGTTTTTAGAGGTGCCCCAGTTGGTCTATCGCGATGATCCCAATTGGGTTCCTCCTCTGACGGCCTCGATCGCCGCCCAATTATCCCCCCAAGACAACCCCTTCCTCAGTTATGGGGAGTTTCAAGGGTTTTTGGCGTTGAATGACCAGGGACAGGCGATCGGGCGTATTGTGGCCGCGGTCAATCAGCGGTTGATTGACCGCGAGGGTAAGCGTATCGGCCTATTTGGCTATTTTGAATGTGTCCAGGATGTCGCCGCCGCCGAACAGTTGTTCGAGGCGGCGTTGTCTTGGCTGCGCGATCGCCAAATCGAGGTGGTGCGCGGCCCCGTTAACCTCTCGACTCACAATAACTGTCTGTTTCTCGTCGAGGGCTTCGGTCGCCCCCCGATGATGATGATGCCCTATAACCCGCCCTACTATCCCCAGTGGCTAGAGGAGATGGGTTGGCTTAAAGCCAAAGAGGCTTACGCCTATGATTTCCCCATGGAGCCATTATCAGACAGGTTCGAGAAAGCCTATCGCATCGCCCTCAAATCCGGGGTCACCTTCCGCCCCATTCGCACCAAAGGGGAGGGCTTTGAACAGGATGTTCGCAGTCTGTACCAGTTATTTACTCAAGCCTTCGCCAATAATTGGAGTTCGACTCCCCGCACGGAAGCCGATTTTTTGGCAGAAGCCCAACAGCTAAAAACCCTTGTTGACCCCGCGATTTTCCCCATCGCCGAAGATAATGGCGAGATGGTGGGCTTTTTTATGGGGCTACCGGACTACAACATCGCCTTAAAACAGGTCAACGGAACCCTAAATGTTTGGGGATTGCTCAAGTTTCTCTGGTATCGCCGCCAAATTAAGCAAGCGCGCATGATTACCCTCTGTGCGTTGCCCGAATACCGCCGTAAAATGGTTCCCTTAGCTTTGGTCTATTTAACCATGAAAGGGGGGGAGAAACGGGGCTACCAGCGGGCGGAATTGTCCTGGATTTGGGAAGACAACTACCCCTCTCGCCGGATTACGGAAGCCTCTGGCGGGGTGATTGCTCAAACCTATCGGGTGTACGAAAAACAGCTTTAAAACCTCAGCCGGGGTAAACGACATGAGTTTACCCCGGCGGACTGGTTTAGATTTCGTCCCAACCTCCAACACCGGAGGACATCACATAACTGGTGACTTGCGCTTCAAAGAAGTTCGCTTTCGTGTGGCCCTCGGCTTTGGTATCGGAGAATCGCTCTAGGTGAGTGTAGGGACTCTTTTGATAGCGGGGTTCGGGATAAAGAGGTTTCAAGCCAATGGCTTTGAGACGGATGTTGGCCAGGTATTTGGTGTATTGTTCGGTGCTGTGTTCCGTAATCCCGAGGATGTTATTCCCCACGATGTGATTCGTCCATTTACATTCATGTCGAACGGCGGTGTCCATCATCTCATAGACCGCATCTTTGGAATGGGGAAAGATGGCCATGGCTTCGGGAAGAAGTTTTTGGAACAGCCGCACATGACTGAGTTCGTCCCGATTTATCATCTTGAAGATGTCGGCACTTCCCGGCATTAACATCCGGGAGGCAAAATTGTAGAAGGCAATAAATCCGTTGTAGAAATATAATCCTTCAAGAATGTAGTCAGTAACCAAGGACATGAAGTAGTTTTCCACGGTAGGATTATCAACATAGCGTTGATATTGCCCAGCAATGAACTGACAACGGTCTTTTAACACCTTATCGGTGCGCCAAAAATCGTAAACCGCTGAGCGGCGATCGCTGGGGATAATGGTCTCAATCATGTATTGATACACATATGTTCAGTTAAGGGCGCAACTCCTCAACCCGTCGCCTTTCGGCAACTGCTACCTGTCACCAGGTAGGTCAGACTATATCATACTCCCGTTTCTAATCTGCTTTAGGGAGTCCCCCCGTTTCCAGTGCCATTGGCTTGCACTGTACTCTCTTTCGAGATAGTCGTTGAACCTTGAGTTAAACCGTGTTTTTGTTTGACATCCATATAGGCATCTTGGTTGTTCACAACTGCATTAATCAGGGAGAAAGATTGCTGTTTGGTTAAACCTAACTCTGGTGCTAGGTATTCCCGATAAATATCAGTCCAGGATTTACCAGAAAGAACCTTTGATGCGATATCACCCGCTACGTCACGGCTGTATTTAACCTGTCTCAAGCCGGTATCAAAAGCGTGTTTCATATTTTCTGCGTGACTTACGGCTTCGAGGTTTTCAATCCGGTTATCGGTTTTTACGCCGTTTTTGTGATTGATTTCTTGATGCAAAGAATCAAAATCTGGATTGAAGGTTTTGTAGCAAGCGATATGAACCGCAATAGTTTTTCTGTTTCGTTTCCCCTTTTTGAGAATGTAGTAAGTGAACCGTAGATAGCCTATAGAATCTTTTTGAGAGACAACTAGCTTCTGTTTTGAGAAGTTGAGTATATCACCAGATTTGCTGATAAAATACTGCTTCGTTTCCAACCAGTCCATTCGGAAGAACTCTTTACCTTCAAATCGAGTAGTCTGTTTAGGGATTTGGTTAAACCAAGGATCAACCCAATACAGGTTTTCTAAGGAAAGGTTTGTGTTGTCGCCATCCAGGTAGCAAACGGTGTGCTGCCCATCTGACGGCATTCCTAGGTAGGTTTCGGCTAATAGCTCTGCTAGAAGGCGCATTTTACGTCGGATAGAAACCCTTATACATCCTTTGGTGTTAACTTTAAGAAGTCGGCTTCCCTTTTTGACTACTCCATCAATAGATATTGAGTATTCCGGGGCGCTAGGTAGTTGTTTCACGGTTTAAGCTCCTTGGCTGCTGATTGTCTCAGTGTTAACATATTATTGAGACTTCCCAGCAATTAGAGGGGTTTGCGACCGCCATTGCTGACGGAAGGAGCTATTGGTTAACTCTGGTTATGGAGAGCTTCTTGACTGATTTGCTCTGCCATACACATGGAGACTTCAGGTGCGGTAATACTCACCTTCAGCTGAGGTAAATTCACCGTTTGTACAGAATCCAAAAAGGTAAGATAGGACAAAATCCCATCAAAGGCCCGCCGTTCATCGAGAGTGAGATTCACATAGTCGGTGACATCCTGGGTAATATCGAGTTTTTCAGCAACCCAGAAATTTTCCCGCATTTGGCGATATAAGCCAACGGCCCAGTTGTAGCGAACATCGTTCAGTTGCATTAGGTTGGTGGTGTCCCCAAACCAAATACTCCGATGTTCAGGGTCATCATTTCCTTGGGGATTGAAAATTGGATTGACTGGCATCCGAGATGGATGCGTCGTGCTTGGACTGTAGGTCATAAAAGTACGAAAATGAGTGCATTTGACGATTTTAATTATAACAAATTTTACCAAAAAACAAGACCCTTAATTTTTTATTTATTTGGTTCTTCTGGGTTTAGGGTGATAAGGAGGATTTATGGCAGATTACATCCGTTGCGGTAGGGGCATAACCCACCCCAACCCCTCCCAGGAGGGGAAATTTTTCGCCCCTACAATTTGGTATCCCATGCAACCAATTTCAGCCGATATCCTGAAGACCCATTTATTTTGGTTGATTTATTTTGGAGATTTTCACAAAAAAAAGACGTACCGAAGTACGCCTTAGATAATCAAGCTAGACTCGCGATTTAATTCGCACAAGACACACAGCCATCTCCGGATTCTTTGAAATTATCCTTCTGAACGGTGCGAATGTAGTAAATCGCCTTACAACCGGACTCCCAAGCCAAGACTAAGGTTTCAAAAATATCCTTAGCTTTAATGCTGCGTTCCGGCTCATCGGGGAAATAGATCCCAGCATTGAGGTTGAACATCAACTCCATGGAAATCCCTGTATCAATCCATTGCTGCATCGTCGCCACGGCTTTTACGACTTGGGTTTGAGGGATGGATTTGTTTTCCGTGTAGTACCAGAAGCGATCCTTAATATAAGGCGGCGCAATGGGAACGGTTCCTTTGGCCCATTTGTCGTAGAAAAAGCGGCTGTAGGTGGGGAGAATGCTGGCGGTGCAGCCTTGAACCAGGGAGGAGGAGGTGTTGGGGGCGATCGCCGTAATATGAGAGTTACGAATCCCATGGCGTTGAATATCCTGGGAAAGCTGTTGCCAGCGTTGGGGATGACGAGAATGCTCATCAAACCAGGCGACGGGTTTAGCGCCAATCAGATGTCCCCGACTCCATTCACTCCCAGAAAATGCCGCATAGGCGCCTCGTTCCCGTGCTAATTTCATGGAGGCTTCGGTGCAATAATAACCGATATCTTCAAAGAGATGGTCAATCTCCTCGATATGGCTGTAGGAGAGTTTCCGTTTGGCGAGCCAATCGGCTAATCCCATGGCCCCAACGCCAATGGTGCGATATTTATCATTGTGAGTTTCGCTGGCGGCGAAGGGGGTTTGTGTAATCTCGATGGTGTTGTCGAGAATGCGAACGGCAATTTCACAAATCTCGGGGAGTTCCTTGGCGTCAATGTTGGCGAGATTAAGGCTATCGAGGTTGCAACAATGGGCCTCTGTCCCCGGTTTTACATTAGACCAGGATTCCTGACATAAATTTCCTCCTGGAATATAACCCTCGTGTTTATTCGGATTGGCGCGGTTGGCGGTGTCTTTGAACCAGAGATAGGGCATCCCGGTTTCGACTTGAGTCCGCATGATGTGCTTAAACAAGTCCCGCGCCTTGACTTGTTTGTAAAGCGTAATGGTGTCTCCTAAGCTGGCTTCGATATCCCGGTAAGCTGCTTCAAATGCTTCTCCCCATAATTCAGCCAGTTCAATGCCAAGTTTATCCCGCACTTCATAGGGGTCAACCAACGTCCAGGTTTCCGCTTTGACAACCCGCCGCATAAACTCATCACTGATGACGAATTGAGGAAAAATATCGTAGGCTTTGCGTCGTTGATCCGTTTGTGTTCATCTTGATTCGCTACGTCAAGACTGTCCAGTTTGGACGACTCACACTTTCGCGTAAGACCAGACTATATCTTAATCCTAGATCTAGGATTCCCCCTACTTCCATTCGCTTGAATGTACTTCCTGACGGAATAGTCGTTGAACCTGATTCATCTTAGAGAACCTCGGCTGCTGATTGCCCATTGTTACATCTGCTCTATTTTCGACCGTCACACTTGCTATTTCTAGCTATGTTGTGGTTAGGACAGCTTTAGGGGTTCCCAGCAATTCAGGGGGTGCAATTATGCCATTACTGACATAACGGGCTAAACATTAACCATTCTCTGTTTGACATTCGAGAAATTCAGGAATGTCTAAGTGCCAACTATCTAGGCTTACCGTGACTGCGCCGGCGCGTCGTCCCATTTACGTTCAGCTAAGGTCGTTAGTCTTAGCCCGTTACCTTTCGGCAACTGCTACCTGTCACCAGATAGATCAGACCATATCACACTCCCGTAAGGAGCCTCCCCATTTCGCCTCACTTGAGGCTACGAGCCATCACGCTCTGGTCGTTGAACCTTGAAATAATCATGATACAGATGACCCCAGGATTTGCCGGATTTTATAGCACTGATATTACTATGGTTTACACCATAGAACTTGGCTATTTCACCGACAGGTTCTCCGTTTCTCAACCGTTCGTAAATGTCCAAAACATCCGTCTCTGAGAGCTTGGCGCTGCTGTTACCTGCGCCTTTCTGTCGGACGGCTATCTTCTCCGAAATGTTATCCCAAAGACCATTGCTAATAGCATGATCTTTGTTTTCTTGGTTCGTCACCCATTCAAGATTTTCTACCGAGTTATTGAGCTTATTGCCGTCAATATGGTTAACTTGAGGTTTTTGCTCAGGATTTGGTATAAACAGCTCTGCGACTAGACGGTGGATGCGGTAAGATTTAGCACCTTGCAAACATACTTGCAAATACCCTTTTTTATTTAAGCTGGGTTTAATTGGTTTATGGGTGCGGATGCGTAAAACTATGCCCTCAGAGTTCACAGCGTGTAAAGGAGAAGCGGGAACTACGCGAAACCCAGGAAGCGCGTCAACGCCGAGAGTTTCGTTTTTATCGTAGATTTCCGTCTTCATTTTCTTTTTTACGCCGTCATATCCCCTATTTAAATCTTCCGCTAGTTGTCTTGCTGTTAAGGAAAGGTAGTTATCTTTTAGGTATTGAACCTCCTGTTCTGACCATTTACGTGGAATCATGATTACTCCCTTGGCTGCTGGTTGTCTCTGTTATAGCACCAAAACTATTTTAATTGGTTGACATTTAGAGAGTTCCCAGCAATTAGAGGAGTTTGCTACCGCCATTGCTGACGGAAGGGGCAGATTATTTACCCTGATTGACTGCGATCGCCGTATCGTTGAGGAGTTTAATCCAAGGAATCACCCCACCCGAGGCGTTGGGTTTGCCCATCACCCAAGAGCCGGTGGCGCGGATGCGGCTGACGTTGACTCCAACCCCACCGCCATTTTTGGAAATGCGGGCCGTGTCGGTGATGGTTTCAAAAATGCTTTCGAGGTTATCATCCATGTCGGCGATGAAACAGGAGGAGAGGGAGCCGCCGGGAACTCGAAGATTCGCTAAAATCGGGGTGGCGAGAGAAACCTTACGGGTGGCAATGGCTTCATAGAAGCGTTTGGCCCACTTCAGACGCTCACCCGGAGCCTCGACGGAGGCCAACAACAAGGCACAGGTGAGCAGAGCTTCCTGGGGGAGTTCGTCGGGCAACAGATAGCGTTTCGTCAGCAAGACTGCCCCGGCATAGTCGTAGTCCATGTCCCAGTCCGGGTTAATCCACTCTGAGGCCGCTTGCAGTTCATCCAAGGTGTACGTCAGAATACGAGAGTCATAACTCTGGGATTGCACCTTGGCGAACACTGTACGAGCGTAGTCACCATATTGATAGCCCCGACTGACAAGGGTGTCTTTCCACAGGCTCCAGATATGGAGTCGTCCCGCGACATAGCGCCAATCCGGCTCCCCAGGCGAACACATTTCTAGGGCGCAGCTAATGAGGTTGTTTTGAATGTCCCGTGTCGTCACCCCAGTCCGCAGACGAGCGGTGAGTCCAGCTTCTAGGGCGATGGGACTGGCCTCAAGTCCTTCACAGGCCCAGTTGACCACACGCCGGATTTTCGTGACATCGAGCGGGGTGGACGAGCCATCCCGGCGAATGACGGAAATCTTGGCAGCTTGGGTGGCAATGGCGTTGAGTTCTAAGGTTGAGTGTATGGGGACTGTCGTCATAAGTGCTGTACTAGCTCTACTCACAGTGGTTTCAATCGTC
>NZ_JAWOCL010000125.1:0-12543 GCF_046483825.1 Sodalinema sp. | reverse complement strand
GATATCTCAGAAAGTCTGAGAAAGCGCTTAAGCGCCTTCAACGTCGATTGTCTAAAACCCAGAAAGGGTCTAAGAATCGACAGAAAGCTAGAAATCGATTAGGGAGAAAGCACCTCAAGGTAAGTCGGCAACGTAAAGACTTTGCCGTCAAGACGGCATTGTGCGTCGTCCAGTCTAACGACTTGGTCGCCTATGAGGACTTGAGGGTGCGAAATTTGGTAAAAAACCATAATCTCGCTAAATCGATCTCCGATGCGGCCTGGTCAACGTTCCGCCAGTGGGTGGAGTATTTCGGTAAGGTGTTCGGGGTGGCAACAGTTGCTGTTCCTCCTCAATACACGAGCCAAAGTTGTTCTAACTGCGGGGAGAAGGTCAAGAAATCTCTGTCAACGAGAACCCACCGCTGCCCCCATTGTGGATTTGTTGCTGATAGAGATCATAATGCAGCTATTAACATCCTTGAATTAGGATTATGTACCGTAGGGCATACGGGAATTAACGCCTCTGGAGACATCGACCTCTGCCTTGGTGGGGAAACTCCTCAAGGTAAGTCGAGTCGCAGAAAGAGGAAACCTCATCAGTAATGGTGGGAATCCCACGCTATATTCTTTGAATTAGCGTGGGAGGATGTCAAATGGCTGCCAAACTTCTCCCTACCCAAGTCAGTCTAATGGCTGTAGTTTTAATCACGGGTTGCGCCACGCAGACCCCAACTCAGACCCGGGAGGACCAACCCCAGGAGAGTGAATCGGCCCGGGTCAGCCAGGTTCAGGACTCGGTTGAGTCGTCGGCGCCTCCACTGACGAATGCGGGTTGGGGGGAGATTGGTGTCGAGACTCCCTTCGACGGCGATCGCATCCAAGCCTTGCTACCGGGGTATCAGGTGGAAACGGGGCAGATCTCCCGTGAGGGGGAGTCCTACCCCACTCTTGACGTCTATCAGGGCGAGACACGGGTGGCGCAACTTGATCCCCTAGACCCGAATCGTCCTGAGGCGGGTATTCAACGCATCACCATCACCGATCGCACCATTACCGGCCCAGGCGGCGTCCGGGTGGGAATGACTTGGGCGGAAACCCCGAATTTGGATCAGTTGGACTGTTTCCCCGGTGAAGGACCGACGACGGGCTATTTACTTTGTACGCCGGCCAATGCTGAGCGGGTTCAATATATCTATCCTCAACTCGGCCGGGATGGCGATCGCGCTCCGGCCCCCTTGGAGCGATTAGTTTGGCTCAATTGGTAATCGTCTTGGAGGGGACGAGATGCAGACGCATCCTCTCACTTCTGGTGGACACAATCGCTTGAGGTGAGTTCTCCGAGTCAGGGTTGGGATGGGTTCTCCCTCTGGCCTCTTGCCTAATTGCGATAGCCTAGAGAAGATAGTGATTTTAGGAGTTTTGATTATGGAATCGACCCCTCTGACGGATATAGATTTGCTCAATTGCGCTCAGGCTAATGCTAAGGAAGGCCTAGAAGCCGCGACCCAACACTGTGGCTATGGTTCGGATTCTGAGCGTTTTATGGCGGCATTACAAGAAGCTGCTCAGAATAAGGGAATTACTCTGGAAAAATTCAGTGATCTCCTCAATTTTGACGATTTGCGACCTTCTCCGGGGGAAGCGATCGCCCCGGAGAGTCCCGGAGAACTTTAAGATGATTACCGCCGGGGATCTTAAGCCGAGCGATCTCCTTAAAATCCCCGGCATAAGCCAAGTTCACCCCTAAGGTAGATGCGTGATCCGGGGAAATTGAGCTTTAATAAACATAGCGAGATCTACTAATCCCCGTTAAAATAGGGGTATGTTAACAAACACATGATTCACGGGGCGATCGCCACCCGGCGTCGCCAAAATTTTTGAGAGAATCTGATCTAACGCCGTTCCCCTATAAATCCGCTAGATAATAACAATGACGATTGCAATGACTTCTACTCCGAATGTGGCTACTCTTAAAGAGACCCCCATTCTCTGCTATTACACCAATCGAACGGGAAAAGTTCAGGTTGTCCGCATTTCTAACATCCCCAATTGGTATTTTGAGCGAGTTGTCTTTCCTGGACAACGATTAATTTTTGAAGCCTACGAACAAGGGCAACTTGAAGTCTATAGTGGTGCGATGGCTAGTGCCGTACTGGCGGACTCCATTGGTTGCGATCGCCTGCAAATCACTCCTCTCGAAGAACAGGCGTAAGTCGTTGAATTTCACCAATTAAAACAAAGCCTAGAACGGTTGTCAAGCACTGTTCTAGGCTTATTTAATGGAACTGATACCATTTTTGAAGTCAAATCTGATCCAGTGTGGTTCTCAAGTTCTAGTTTGACTCAATCCAATGTTTGGCCCGTTCAACAGCCTTGAGCCAGATTTTATACTGTTCTTGCACCTGGGGCGCATTCTCACTGGGTTCAAACACCCGATCAATTTGTCGTCGTCCGATCAGGCGTTCATAACTATCATAAAAGCCACTCACCAATCCAGCACCAAACGCCGCACCTTGAGCCGTTGCATCGAGAATTTTGGGCCGTTCCACAGGAATCCCCAGTAAATCCGCCTGGAACTGCATCAAGAAGTCATTTTGCGAGGCGCCGCCATCGACTTTGAGCCGTGTGACGACATCCTCACAATCACGATTCATCGCATCGACGACTTCCTTAACTTGATAGGCGATCGCCTCCAATACCGCTCGCACCATATGCTCACCGCGTACCCCGCCGGTAATTCCCTGGAACGATCCCCGCGCATTCATATCCCAGTGAGGCGCTCCCAACCCACTCAAGGCTGGCACAAAATACACCCCATTGTTTCCCTGAGCTTGTCGGGCCAGATTTTCCGTTTCCGCCGCGCTGGCGATCAATTGCAAGCCATCTCGTAGCCATTGAATACAAGCTCCCGCCGTAAACATCGCTCCTTCCATAGCGTAATGAGAGCGATTTCCCTGACTCCAGGCGATCGTGGAGAGGAGTTGATTTTGCGATCGCGCCACCTCCGTCCCCGCCTGTGCAATCAGGAAACAGCCGGTTCCGTAAGTACATTTCAACAAACCGGGGCGATCGCAGCCATGAGCAAACAACGCCGCCTGCTGATCGCCAAAAATGGCCATAATCGGAATCTCATCGCCGAACAAATCCGTCGTCCCAAACTTTCCTAAACTGGGTTTAATCTCAGGCATCATATGAGGAGAAATGCCAAACAAATTCAGCAAATCCTCATCCCAATCCCCCCGTTCCAAGTTCATCAACATGGTCCGGCTTGCATTACTACTATCCGTCGCGTGAACTTGGCGATTCGTCAAATTCCACAACACCCAAGAATCAATCGTACCGGCAATAATGTTATCAAAATCGATTTGTGGACGACGTTCTCGCACCCAATCGAGGAGCCAAACTAATTTGGTTGCCGAAAAATAGGAATCGAGAACCAATCCCGTGCGTTCTTGAATTAACTCAGATTTCCCTTGGCGACGGAGAGCATTACACAGAGGAGCCGTGCGACGATCCTGCCAAACAATGGCTTTATGAAGTGGCCGCCCCGTATTTTTATCCCAGAGTAAACAGGTTTCTCGCTGTACCGTTAACCCAATAGCCGCAATCTCTTTCGCCGTGACATTGGCATCATCTAAAACATCTTCAGCACAGCCGAGGGTATCTTGCCAAATTTCGGTAGCATCATGTTCCAACCAACCCGGTTCAGGATAGTACTGTTTCAATTCTTTATAGGATTGTCCAACCACTTCACCATCACGATCAAAGAGAATCGCCCGGTTTCCAGTCGTTCCTAAATCCAGGGCCAGAACGTATCGTTTATCGCTTGTCATAGTCAGTAAGTCTTAGGGAGGATGCAGCTTGATATTGTATCAACTGCCCCCTCCCTTGTGGCGTTAAATACAAGTTTAGCCACAATAATTATGATTTCTTTATCTTCAAGCAGACGTCAAGCAGACTTAACGGCGATAGACTTGGGTGGCTGTCGCTTGATCCGTGGGAACCACTAGCATTTCGCTAATGTTGACATGAAGCGGACGAGTGGCACAAAACCAAACGAGATCCGCAATATCCTCGCCGGTGAGGGGAGTTAAGCCACGATAGGTTTCACTGGCCCGCTGGCGATCGCCGTGGAAGCGAACGTCACTAAACTCGGTTTCGACTAAGCCGGGATCAATTTCACTGACGCGAATCGGCGTTCCCAACAAATCCTGTTTTAAGCCTTGAGTAATCGCTCGCACCGCCGCTTTGGAGGCACAATAGACATTACCCCGTGGATAGGCGTGACGGCCGGCGATGGACCCGATATTGAGGATATGTCCTCGCTGACGTTCAACCATACCGGGAACAATGGCCCGCGTCACATACAACAATCCCTTGACGTTAGCATCAATCATTTCCTCCCAGTCATCGAGATCGCCCTCTTGCAGTTTATCGAGGCCTCGACTCAGTCCGGCATTGTTAACGAGGATATCAACAGCTTGCCAATCTGCGGGAAGTTGTGTTAATTGACTTATCACGGCGTGGCGATCGCGGACATCTAAGCTGAGACAATGAACCGCCGTTCCCCAATGACGATGCAGATCGCTGGCCAAGGCCTTGAGGCGATCGCCGCGACGGGCTGCTACAATCAACCTGGCCCCGGCTTCAGCAAAGCGTTTGGCACAAGCGGTGCCAATCCCACTACTTGCCCCAGTGACGAGAACGATTTTATCCTTAACAGAATCCATAACCCTTCTAATCTAACGACGATGTAACGGCACTCGTCTCATCCTATCACTGCCCTTTGGTTTCCTCTGCCTATGGCTGTCCGTCACACCCTGCCACTGTCTGCAAGCGATTTGCACCTGTCTTATCTCGACTGGGGTGCAGCGACAGGAGAACCGATCCTATTACTGCATGGCCTAGCCGATCATGCCGGAGTTTGGCAACCGGTGGGCGAGGCGTTAGCTGCGGCCGGTTTCCGGGCGATCGCCCCCGACTTACGGGGCCATGGTGACAGCAGCAAACCCCCTCAAGGCTATGACTGTCAGACCATTATCAGCGATTTACAGGCACTTCTGAGGCACCTCGGCTATGAATCCGCCCATATCCTCGGTCATTCCTGGACTGGAAAAGTCGTCCCCATCTGGATGCGTCAGCATCCCCAGCAGTTCCGCAGTGCCATTCTCGTCGATCCTTTCTTTATCGGCAAAATTCCCAAATGGTCACGAGTGACCTTTCCCCTGCTCTACCGCGTGTTACCCTTCCTACAAGCCATGGGACCCTTTCCCTCCCATGACGCCGCCGTTACCCAAGCGAAAACCCTCAAACAATATCGCGGTTGGAGTGAACATCAACAACAGGTTTTTGAAGACAGCCTCGAACAAAAGGCCGATGGAACCTGGGGTAGTAAATTCACGACAGCGGCCCGAGATGGCATTTTTGAAGATGTCATGGTTGTCGATGGTTTAACTGAACCCCTGACGGTTCCAACCTTGTTGATTAAGCCTGAGGGGGGCCTGAATCGCACTCAATGGCAACTGAAACCCTATTATCGCTATCTTAAACATCTCCAAGTTTGTGACGTTCCCGGCAATCATTGGGCATTTTTAGTTGAACCCACTCCGTTTATTGAAACGTTGCTGAGGTTCTTAAAACAACAGCCATAGAACATCAACCATAAACTCTCAATACTATGGAATTTTCTCAATCTCGGCAGCGATTTTATCAAGAAATCAATCAGAATCCCATCGACTTAGGCAAAGCGGCCCTCTGTATTGCCTTAGAGGAGTATCCTGAGTTAGATATTGACCACTATAGCCAACGCTTAGACCACCATGCCGCTGAAGTCGCCAAAAATCTGCCCCAGGAACGCTATCCGTTGCGCGTCATCAATGCTTTAAATGAGTATTTATTTGAAACTCTCAAGTTTCGCGGCAATACCGATAATTACTACGACCCGAAAAATAGCTTTCTCAATGATGTATTAGAGCGTCGGGTTGGCATTCCGATTAGTTTGTCGGTGGTCTATTTAGAACTCGCCAAACGACTGGACTTTCCGATGGTGGGTATTGGAATGCCGGGCCATTTTCTGATTCGCCCTGATTTTGAGGATGCCGGTATTTTTGTCGATGCCTTCAATGCTGGAGAAATCTTATTTCCTGCTGATTGTGAACGACGACTGAGCGAAATTTATGGTAAGCCAGTGATGCTTCAGCCCGAGTTTCTCGAACCCGTCACCTCTCGGGATATCTTGGTACGGATGTTGATGAACCTGAAGGCGGTCTATATTTCTCAGCAAGAGATGAGTCAGGCACTCGCCGCCATTGAACGGATTTTGTTGTTAGCCCCTAATGCGGTGTTAGAGTTACGCGATCGCGGTTTAATTTACTACCAATCCGGTCGTGCGATCGCCGCCACGCAAGACCTAGAACGCTATTTATCCCTCCGTCCAGATGCCCCAGATGCCTCCACGATTCAACGCATTTTAGAACGATTGAGATAATTAAAGATCCAGAGTGTGAAGTTGACAATGAGTGATTTTTGTGATAGCTTCATGTCGTCTTGAAAGTAGTTTTGTAACCCCGAGTTAAACAGGCAACCAAAAGCATAGACATTTTGCCAAAAGAAGGCAACCCCAGGAGTAAGCCCTAAGATATCTCTCCCCTCCACCGGAGAGGTTAAGGGTGAGTTATACCGATTGCCCTCTTCCCCCCTGTTCCCTGTTCCCTGTTCCCTGTTCCCTGTTCCCTGTTCCCTGTTCCCTGTTCCCTGTTCCCTTCTCCCCCCATGACCAAAATCCTCGCATTTGCCGGAAGTTCTCGCCAAGGTTCCTTTCACAAAGCCCTCGTCAAAATTGCCGCCCAGGGTGCCGAGGCGGCGGGGGCGGAGGTGACAACCATCGACTTAGGGGAGTATCCCATGCCCCTGTATAACCAAGACTTAGAAGCCAAAGAGGGCTTTCCTGAGACGGTTGTAGCCTTCAAGAAACTCCTCAAAGCCCATGATGGCTTGCTGATTGCCTCACCGGAATACAACAGTTCCATTACCCCCCTACTGAAAAATGCCATCGACTGGGCCTCCCGCCCCGAAGAAGGAGAACCACCTCTGTCTTTGACCTGTTTTCGGGGTAAAGTCGCCGCCTTAATGGCCACCTCTCCCGGTGGAATGGGGGGATTACGGGGTTTAGCTCATGTGCGAGATATTCTGCAAAATATCGGAGTTACGGTCATTCCGCAACAAAAGACCATTTCGGGGTCTTATCAAGCCTTTGATGACCAAGGAAATTTAACCGATTCTGACCAAGATGCAGCGATTCGTGACCTCGGAAAAGCCCTAGTCACGGTAACGGCCAAACTTCACAGTTAGCTAGTTAGCTTACATCTAGCTACATTAGGAGTCTTGGGAGTCTGAAGAACTGTGGGAGATGGGAATCGTGATAATAAACTCGGTTCCTTCTCCTAGAGTTGACTGACACTCCAAGGTTCCTTTGTGTTTTTCAACAATAATTTGATAACTAATTGAAAGTCCTAACCCCGTTCCTTTTCCCACCGGTTTGGTTGTAAAAAAGGGCTTGAAAATTTGTTGACGAACGGACTCCGAAACCCCAGCGGCGTTATCTGCGATGCGAATTGTTACCGTGTTATCGGGATTACAAACCGTTGTCAAGGTTAAGCTGCTAGGTTGGGCTTCGACCTCTTGATAACTGCGATCTTTATCTCGTTCATCAAGGGCATCAATGGCATTGCTGACGATATTCATAAAAACCTGGTTCATCTGCCCCGTAAAGCATTCGACCTTGGGTAACTCCTGATATGACTTATCAATGATAATTTCGGGGCGATTCGGTTTAGCCTTGATGCGATTTTGTAGAATCACTAGAGTGCTATCGAGTCCTTCATGGAGATCAGACAGCCGCATTTCCACTTCATCGAGACGTGAGAAGTTCCGCAGCGAACTGACAATTTCCTTAACGCGATTTGCCCCGACCATCATAGAACTCAGCAGTTGCGGCAAGTCATCGAGCAAAAATTCAATATCAATGGATTCCGCTTCTTCCGTGATTTCTGGGTTAGGGTCGCTGTAATGCTGCTGATAGAGTTCGAGTAAGCCGAGAATATCCTCAGTGTATTCTTTAGCGTGAACTAGGTTGCCATAAATAAAGTTTACGGGGTTGTTAATTTCATGAGCAATCCCGGCCACCAACTGCCCCAAACTGGACATTTTTTCGGTTTGAACCAGTTGCAGTTGGGTTTGTCGTAACTCATCGAGGGTATCCGAGAGGCTTTGTGAGAGTTGCTGAACCTGAGCCTGGTCGGGGTCTGCGGACTCGTCTGAGGCGGGGATACTGGCGAGAAGACGACCGATCGCATAGAGATGTTCATGATCCTCTAGGGCAACGAGAGTCCATTGATACCAATGGTAGGACCCATCCTGATGACGATAGCGATTTTCCAGCCGTAGCGGGGTGTTGGCGGTTAGCTGTGTTAAGGCGGTGCGGGTCGCGTCGAGATCGTCGGGATGGAGATAGCTGAAGGAACAGGTGTGTTGTATGTCTTGAGGAGAATAGCCGAGATGCTTTTGCCAGGCGGGGTTGACGTGTTTGAGAATGCCCTTTTGGTCAATGAGACAATGGAGATCGGGGCTATTTTCAAACACAGTTGTCCAGTTGAGGGCGATCGCCTCGGCCGTCTTTAAGACGTCAGTCTGGACGATAATTCCGGCGAGATCGCCGCGTTCATCTCGCCAAGGAGAGAGTTTTTCCTGTAGCCAACAGCGATCGCCATTTCCCAATTTCAGCCAGTGGGGCGGACAAGAACTGGGGAATCCATCAAGACAGCGACGATAGGCTGCTTGCCAGGCGGGAGGGGCCTGGGGAACCAACTCAGAGTACGGCTGGCCCGCATAGGGGTCAACCGCCCAGATGTCTTGCCAGGGTTGAGTCCAGAGGACCGACTTGAGATCCCGATTAAACAAGGCGATCGCCGTCCCAGATTGTTCAAGGACCTGACGGAAAAGAGTCAAATTGAAGTCGTTGGAATGCTCCACGCCTTCGTGCCTACCTCCGAAAGTTCTACGTTGGGGTGTGAACTCTGCCCGAACGATCGCTTGATGCTCGCGTCATGCTCTCAATGAGTGCATCGAGACAGATTCTCAAATCCCCTTCGTCATCGTAGCAAAGCTTGGCGGGAAAGTCTCTGATTGCCAGCCAATGGATCGCCCCGCCAGCCAAACAGCACCATAAACCGCCTCATGACGAGGCGCAACGACCTGAATTTGCGGACAAGACTCGGTGATCTGTTGTTGAAACCGTCGTCTGAGTTGCCCCTGACTTTGCCAAGTTCCCCCCAGGGTGACTAACTCGACGGCATGGTTGGGGGGAAATAATTGCTGATAGACACTGCGGCTGGCGATCGCCAACTCAGCGGCCGCCTCATGGAGAATCCCTGTCGCGACGGCATCTCCCAAGCGAGCGACCTGATCGACCACCGGCGCTAATTTCGCCATATCTCGGGGCAGCCAATCGGGGTCATAGACCCGCCTCACGAGGTCCTGAACCCCGTCTAAACCGAGATGTTGACAAATCGCGAGGCTGAGTTGAGTTTGAGGCGATCGCCCGTCAGCCGCCCGTACCACGGCCCGCAATCCCTGACGGCCAATGTCATAGGCACTGCCTTCGTCGCCGAGGAGATAGCCCCAGCCGCTGGACCGGGCCACCTGGCCGCTGTCATTGCGACCATAGGCGATCGCCCCGGTTCCGGCAATCGTGGCCAGGCCCACGTCTCCCCCTAATCCCCCCACCAGGGCGATTTCGCAGTCGGGACAAATCCGCACCCCCCGAGGATGTAAATCCCAGGTGAGGGGCAAGCGGCTATCTTGTTGTAGGAGTTGCAGCCAATCGTGAACAATCTGTTGGTCGTGAGGCCGGCCCACTCCGGCTAAACCGAGGGTGACGGCCCGAATGGTGAGGGACTGGTGAGCGGTGGCGGCGGCGATCGCATCGAGGATGGCGTGATAGGCCGCTTCCCCGCCGACGGTTTGATAGTTCGAGGCGGCGGCTTCCCCTCGCCCCAAGATGGTTCCGGCGGCGTCCACGACCAAACAGCGGGTTTTACTACCGCCACCGTCGAGACCTAAAACCGTTGGGGTCATAGAAGAAACAGGAGACAACGACGTAGAATATTGAACGTTGAGCATGATACCACCAGGAGAGAACCGAGCTTGATTACCCTTGGCGTCAATATCGACCATATTGCAACCATTCGACAGGCGCGACGGACGACGGAACCGGACCCCGTGGCGGCGGCTGTGTTGGCGGAGTTAGGAGGGGCCGATGGGATTACGGCCCACCTGCGCGAAGATCGTCGCCATATTCAGGATCGCGATGTCTATCTGTTGCGACAAACGGTGAGTACCCATTTGAACTTAGAAATGGCGGCCACGGAGGAGATGGTGGCCATCGCCCTGGATCTCAAACCTGATTATGTCACTCTGGTTCCTGAGAAGCGGGAGGAGGTGACGACGGAGGGAGGATTGGATGTCGATGGGAGTTGCGATCGCCTTACGGAGGTGGTGAGCCGTCTCCAGGGGGCTGAGATTCCTGTGAGTCTGTTTATTGACGCCGATCCCAAGCAAATTCAGGCCTCGGCTGCCACTCAGGCTCAGTTTATTGAACTGCATACGGGCTGTTACGCTGAAGCCAAAACGGAGATTAAGCGCCAACAGGAGCTTGAGGTGTTGCGGACTGGCTGTGCGATCGCCCGTGAGTTGGGGTTACGGGTGAATGCGGGTCATGGCTTAACCTATCTCAATGTCTATCCTGTCGCCTGTATTGAGGGGATGGAGGAACTCAATATCGGCCATACGATTATTGCGCGGGCGGCGTTGGTGGGCATTGAGCGAGCCGTGCGGGAGATGAAACAGGCGATTCGTCGCGAACTGTAACACTTAATTTCCCTAAAGTGTTTCACGGCGGTATGATTTGATATTGCAACTGCCGTACTATCTCTAACGATTCCTTTCGACTGACCATGACAACTTACTACTATGTGGCTGCCAGCCAGAAATTCCTGTTAGACGAAGAACCTCTCGATGAGGTGCTTCAGGAACGAGTCCGCAATTACCAGGAACGGGAAAAGGAGATTGATTTCTGGTTGGTGAAACAACCGGCGTTTCTCGAAGCGCCCCATTTGGCGGCGGCGAAGGAAAAATGTCCGCAACCCTCCGTGGCGATTGTGTCTAGCGATCGCCAGTTCATTACCTGGCTGAAACTGCGGTTAGAATATGTGCTAACGGGTCAGTTTGAGGCCCCCTCGGAGAGTATCCCCGATCCCCTCGCCTCTCTCGCTCAAGCTTAGGTCAGGATGGGGGAGAGTGATACATCAATCGCATCATTTGTCAACCCCATTTCAACCAACAGCCCATGCGTTTTCCTCATCCCCTTACAACGGTCATGTCGGTTGCGATCGCCCTGGGTTGGCTCGGGGGCCTAGGACGACTGCCGAAGGCGATCGGGCAATACGCCGCCTGTGCGCCCCCTCAGGCGGGGGAATTTCTGGTGTTAGTGCTACCTGAAGGCAATGACGACCTGGCCGTTGTGGGGAGTCTTCTGCCGAGTCAGTTCCAGGCTCAACCCTGCACCTATCTCGATGAAGTGGTGTTACGGATTCAGGGATTTTCCGGCCAAGAGGAGGCGTCCGCCCTAGCCCGCAGTATCACGGAGGAAGCGGGCTTAAATGCTTTTGTCACTCGTCCCCCCAGGGCGGACAATGCTGGTCCCTCGACCCCAACCTCGGGGCCAACCTCAGGGCCAACCTCATCGAGTTCCCTGAATCTGCCACAAGTTCAGATCATCGAGGCCCGCCCCGCCGGTGGGGGGTCGTCTTCGGCCACATCGAGCGGCGATCGCACGGCGGCCCGAGACTCTGACTCCACTTCAGCGTCAGCCCCGGACACCTCAAGGACAGGCGATCGTCGTGATGAGGGCGTCGATTTAGAGATCAGTTTAGGGGATTTGCCCCCAGCGAACCTTCCCGACGACAGTGTTGAGGGTCCCGCCCCCGACGGCGATACTGGCGATTTACCGGTCTATATCCCCGTAGAGGACGACGCCGCACCCATCTCGTCAAATCGCGCCCCGGAAGCCCAGCCCCTGCCGCAAATTGCCGTCACCAGCCCCACGAGAGGCTATAATCCCCAGCCATTAGACGAGGGATATGCGGTTCTCGTCGATTACTTCAATCAACCCCAGGTGGCCCGTCAAGTGCAACGGGCCACGAATCGCACAGTGGGGTTAGTCTCCTATGGACAACGTCCCTATCTGTTGGTGGGCTACAGCCGTGATGAGACAGAAGCCAATGCACTATTGCAACGCTTGAGCAATGAGGGCTTTTGGACGATGGTGGTGGACAGTCAACGGGTGATGTTACTGATGCCTCAAGTCAGTTTGAATGAGTGAGAATTTCTGACGCCGGAATCCCTGTTAGACTTATTGATACCATTGGCTTAAAAATTAACCAATACATGAGGTAAGAATTCATGGCTGATATTGTTGATATTGCCGTCAGTGCCGGGTTATTTG
>NZ_JAWOCL010000101.1:0-7374 GCF_046483825.1 Sodalinema sp. | reverse complement strand
GATGAATGTGCCACCCTCGTCTTTAGTTTGGGGAATAGCTTTCTTGAGGTTCCGCTGAATGAGTTTATCTCCCCACAGCAGTTACTCGAACCGTTACAACGCTCATCAACGGCGGGTTTGGGGGATGTCTGGCAGCATCTGATGAGCGAAAGCACCCATCCACCGCTCTATTTTTTGTTAAACCATCTCTGGCTGCAAGGGTTTCCCCAAGAGCAGCTTCTTTGGGCCAGTCGGGCCTTTTCGGCGTTGTGGGGCGCTCTGACGATTCCGGCGCTTTATGGCTTGGCGAAACGCTCTTTTGCTTCGGAAACGGTGGCTCAGTTGGCGGCGGCGTTGATGGCCTTGTCGCCCTTGGGGATTTTCTTGGCCCAGGAAGCACGCCACTATACCTTAGCTATTTTACTGGCGATCGCCTCGTTTTATGCCTTTACCTTAGCCATTGAAAGTTTGATACATAGCCATTCCCCGGCCCGCCAATGGCTCTGGGGTTGGACGTTTCTCTGGATTGTGGTTAATGGCTTGGGAATTGCCGTCCATTACTTTTTTGGTTTAGTTCCCCTCATTCAAGGACTGGTTTTAGGCAAACATTGGCTACAGGGATGGTTACACGAGCCAATTCCCCGCACCGCTAAACCCTGGCGAGGGGTAGGCGTGGCGGCGGTGGGAACGGCGGTGACTGGACTGGTTTGGCTGCCGGTTTGGGGACGATTTGCGGACAGTGATTTAACGGATTGGGTGACGGATGGCGACTTGGGTGTTTTTCCACCTCTGGGACGGACGATTTTATGGTTGGTGTCGATGGTGTTGATGGCGCCTCTGGATGCGTTGGTGTTCCCTCTTTGGTGGATTGTGATTACGGGATTGGTATTACTATTTATTCTCTGGAAACTTTGGCAGTTACTAGAGGTGTTTGCCCCGCACCATCCTCCTCAATCTAGGATTTGGCTGGAGGTGTGTCTTGTGGGACTTTTCCTATTTTTAGGAATTACCTATTTAACCGGTAATGATTTAACCTTAGCACCGCGCTTCTTTTTCCCACTGTTGCCGGTTGTGATTTTAATCCTTGCATCTGGCTTGGAGTCAGCCTGGAAACGTCAGCCAAAACACGTTTATATCCTCGCTGGAATTGCACTTTTAGGAAGTTTAAGTGTGGTGACCAATTTCAGTTATTTGCAACATCATCGCGGCGATCGCCTGGCGCAAGTTATCCGCCAAACCTCTGATGTACCGGTGGTTCTAGCCACAACGCACAAGCATCATGGACAGACTGGACGCTTGCAGTCCATTGCCTGGGACTTAGCTAAATTCAACTTTCCTCATCCGCAAATGTTTTTACTTGCCCATCCTAAACCCAGTTATTATCCAACTGATATTTTAGCACAAGAACTGCAAAACATACCACCTCCATTTGACGTTTGGTATATCAATTTTCATGCCCACAAATTAGGCGATCGCGGTGGACAATTCGACGCCAATGAACCCATTGGACAACGAGTTCCACGTCATCAACTTCCCAAAATCAATGGCTACCGTTATGACCTCGTTCGTTACCGTTAAGCCGTATGTCAAACATCCGCAGATTGGTTCAGAGACATGAGAACTTATCCCGAGTTCTCCTCATCGCCATCTTTTATAGTCTCGTCGCCTTATTGGGGATGCAACTGGCGGTCCTCCCCGGAGATGTGGCCACCGTCTGGGTTCCGGCGGGATTTAGCCTCGCAGTGACCCTCCTTTGGGGTCCCAAAGTCTGGCCAGGAATCCTCATCGGCGCGTTTAGCACCTATCCCATTCTCAACCCCAGTCCCGTGAATTTAGCCATTGGCGTTGTCACCGCCACGGGAAACACCCTAACGGCTCTGGTTGGCGCTCATTTAGTGCAACGCTTCACTCACCGTCCCTATCCCCTTCATCACACCAATCATGTCTTTCTCTTTATCATTTGGGGAGGACTCATCAGTCAACTCATCAGCGCAACCTTTGGGGTAACGGCGCTGTGGGTTGCACAATGGATTAGCGGCTCAGAATTTGGCCATGTGTTTCTCACCTGGTGGATAGCGAATGTGACGGGTGTGATTATTTATGCACCTTGTCTTTTGGTTTGGTTTACGCCAACTCAACAACGAAATACTAGGGGTATTAAGAATTTTTTAAGACAAAATTTATTAGAGATTTTAGCTTGGCTAATCTTAGCAGCTATTGTTGTAAAATTTGCCTTTTTTGAACAAGCGCCCATCGAATATCTAATGATGCCATTATTGGTGTGGGCGGTGTTTCGCTTCCCCGTCACCTGGACCACATCGGCGCTGGTGCTGACGACCTCTCTGGCGGTGATTGGAACGGTTCAAGGACGCAGTATTTTTGTCCGAGATAATCTCAATGCTTCGTTACTCTTTTTAGACTCGTTTATTGCTGTTATCTCCATTGCGGTTTTAGTGTTAATCGCTATCTTGAATGAACGAACTCAAGCGGTTTGTGACCTTAAAAATGCGAAACAAGACCTGGAAATTCGTGTTAAAGAGCGAACTCAAGAACTCTCAGACGTTAATCAACAACTCGAACAGCAACAACTCTATTTAAAACAGCAAGCTGACTCTTTAACCAATGCATTATCACAACTCAAACGAACCCAAGCTCAACTCATCCAGAATGAAACCATGACCGGGTTAGGTCAGCTTGTGGCGGGTGTCGCTCATGAAATCAATAATCCGATTGGATTTATCCACAGTAATCTCACCCCAGCTCAGGAGTATTTTGAGGATATCCTCAAATTGCTGTTACTCTATCAAGCTAAAACTCCAAAACCTGACCCTGAAATTTTAGAGTTTATGGAGGAGATTGACTTTGAGTTTCTGCAAGAGGATTTTCTGAAACTCATTACCTCGATGCGCTCTGGCTCAGAGCGTATCCAACGAATTGTCCTCAGTTTACGGAATTTCTCTCGTTTAGATGAGGCGGAACTAAAAGCCGTCGATATTCACGATGGCTTAGATAGCACGCTTTTGGTTTTGCAGCATCGTTTACGAGATGCAGGCTCTCCGTGTTCGATTCAAGTGGTTAAACATTATGGTCAATTGCCGAAAGTTGAATGTTTTGCAATTTATATCAATCAAGTTTTTATGAATATCATCAATAATGCGATTGATGGAATTTTAACCAGACAACAGACTGAAACGACTCCGATACAGGGAATAATTCAGTTGGAAACTCGTCTATTTAATGACTCTTTGGTGCAAATTCTGATTTCTGATAATGGAATTGGGATTAACCCCGAGCATCAGACGAGAATCTTTGAGCCGTTTTTTACCACTAAGGATGTGGGACAAGGAACTGGGTTGGGGTTGTATAATAGCTATGAAACGATTGTGACACAACATGGGGGAAGTCTCGTCTGTGATTCGACGCCAAATCAGGGGACTCGCTTTGAGATTACGTTACCTATTGGCAAGTGAACTCCCAGATATTATCCCGTGAGTTTACCTGATACAACGACCACAAAACGCTTTATAATACTGTAACTGAAAACCCGTCAAAGAACAATGGTAACCGAGTCGATTTCTGAACGTATTTCTGAACGTATTATTGTTGCCCTAGATGTCCCAGATTTAGAGACAGCAATTTCCCAAGTCGCTCAACTCCCAAATGTGCAATTTTGGAAAGTTGGGCTGGAACTTTTCATCAGTGCCGGTCCTCCCATTCTCGACCATCTCAAAGCACGAGACAAACGCATCTTTTTAGACCTAAAACTTCATGATATTCCCAATACCGTCGCCGGAGCCTGTCGCTCCGCCGCTCGCTACGGCGTGGACTTGCTGACCCTACACGCCACCGCCGGCCGGCCCGCCCTAAAAGCCGCTCAGCGGGCGCTAGAAGAGGGTGCAGCCGCCGCTGGACAGCCTCTACCGAGGGCGATCGCCATCACCCTCCTCACCAGCCTCAACGCCCGCGAACTGGCCTTTGACCTTCAGGTTCCCATCGAACTCCCCGAATATGCCCTGAAAATGGCTCTCTTAGCCCAGGAGTCCGGGTTAGCAGGAGCCGTTTGCTCCCCCCAGGAAGCCCAGCAACTGCGACAAATCTGCGGTCGTGAGTTCCTCCTTGTCTGCCCCGGTGTTCGTCCCTCCTGGGCGGTTTCAGGCGACCAACAACGGGTCATGACCCCCCAGGAGGCGTTGCAAGCGGGAGCCAACTATCTCGTGATGGGTCGCCCGATTACCCAGGCCGACGACCCCGCCGCTGCTTTCGATCGCATCTGCGAGGATCTCAGTTAAACTCTGAGTTCGGCTCAGTTCAACTGAATCGACTGAACTAAGCCCCCGGTTTTTTAACGTTGTAATCCTCATGAGATAGCACCGACTGGGGAATGACAAAGTCCCCATCATCTCGGCAAATCATGCGATAATTACGAGTGATGGGGATACTAATAATTTGGCGATCGTGTCTCATGCGCTTACCATTAAAGTCTCGATAACTTTGCTGTTGGGCTAAACCCGACATAATATCCCTAGCCTTTAAGACTACATATTGAGGGAGCGATCGCAAATCAATATCATCCTGCTCAAACGTCGCTTCCCAGGCTTTCTTTTCAAGTTGCTTTTGTTGCAGAGCTTGCCATTGTTTCTCTTGCTCACGTCGTTCCTGCTCACAGCGATGACAGGTTTTGCCATAGCCTTTATGTCCACAGGGAAATGTTTTTTTTCGTCGTTTAGCCATAAACCTCTTTAACGGGACTCTCTAGTTGGACGCCACTCTGATAGCGATACACAAACAATGACCAACAACCAACAAGAAAAGCGTATTCTCGTCTTAACTTGACTCGTGGCATCGGTTCGATATCATCGAGCTACTGCTATCCATCCCCTCATCATCACCGGTCAATGTCATTTAGCAACGTCATTTGGCAACATCATTTTGCAACGAATGGTTGCAAAATGCTTACCAAACTAATGCCCAGAAACAACTGAGTTGCCATTGAATTGCACCATGACATTGCTTAAGCTGATGGTCAGGATGCTGAGTAATTCTATTTTAAAGCAACATGAACCTCGACCTATTCTGCCCATGACATCCAACCCAGCCTTCAATCCCTCCTCCCCACGAACCATCTGGATTGCTCGCCATGGCCATCGCTACGATTTCCAATATCCCGAATGGTTTGAAACCGCTCCCCGACGCTATGACCCTCCCCTCTCGGAACTGGGATTGCAACAGGCCCAAGAACTCGCCGAGCGACTTGAGCGAGACGCAACACCGGGACAACTGACCATTTTTAGTTCCCCCTTCCGCCGTTGTGTCACCACGGCCCATGCGGTGGCCCAACAGTTAGAGGTTCCCCTTTATCTCGAATCAGGAATCGGCGAATGGCTCAATCCGGAATGGATGACAGAAAGGCCCGAAATCGCCTCTCCCGAGGAGTTACAGACGCAATTTCCCCGCCTTGACCTCAACTATCGCTCCCACCTCCATCCCCACTATCCCGAAGCCAGCGAACAGCAATGTTGGCGACGTTCCGGGGACACCGCTCGTCATCTGGTGGCTCAAACCTCGGGAGATATCCTCTTTGTCGGTCATGGAGCCACCGTCGCCGGGATGACCCAAGCACTGCTGAGTCAACCGGTCGAGATTCAGGCCGCCTGCTGTAGCTTAGTGCAGTTCACCGAGACTGACGGCGGTTGGCGTCTCGACCTCAAGGGAGACACCAGCCATCTGAGTCAGAGTGAAACCCAAGTCCGATTCAATTGAGCTGAGGCTTGGAGACAGATTTGAGCTTAAATTAGCTTAAATTAGCTTAAATTGAAAGGGAAACTCTATCGAGTCAAGTCTGTATGAGCGTTGTCCTCGCCGGTGATATTGGCGGAACCAAAACCATTCTACGATTAGTCAAAGTCACGCAAGACCAAGACTGTCCCCAATTGAAGCTGCTCCATGAGCAGAACTATCCCAGTCAGGACTATCCTGATTTGGTTCCCATTGTCAAAGCTTTTTTGCAAGAGGCCGATTACTCCGGCGAGGTGCGTCGGGCCTGTTTCGGGATTGCTGGCCCGGTGGTCCACAACAGCTCACAATTGACGAACCTCTCTTGGTCCTTAGACGGAACCCGCCTCGCGGACGAGTTGACCATTGAGGCGGTCACGTTGATTAACGACTTCGCCGCCATCGGCTATGGGGTTCTCGGACTTCAGCCTCAGGATTTACATGTGCTTCAGGAGGCCGACCCCAGCCAGAAACAGCGAACCGACGCGCCGTTGGCAGTTCTCGGGGCAGGAACGGGACTGGGGGAGTGTTTTCTCATTAGTCAGGGAAAACAGACCTATGTGGGGGCAACAGAGGGCGGACATAGCGATTTTGCACCCCGCACCCCCCTGGAATTTGACCTCTTGGATTATCTCAAAACCAGCCAGTCTCTGAAGCGAGTGTCGGTTGAACGGGTGGTGTCGGGCCAAGGGATTGTCTCAATTTATCAGTTTTTGTGCGATCGCCATTTCCAAAATCATCCGAACAAGGGTCAGATGCTGACGGCGGAAACTCCCGCCGCCGCCATTTCGAACGCCGCTCTCGATGAATCTGACGAGATTTCTCAGAAAACCATGGAGATGTTTGTCTCAGCCTATGGAGCGGAAGCGGGGAATTTAGCCCTAAAATTGTTGCCCTATCGAGGTCTTTATATCGCCGGAGGGATTGCTGCAAAAATCCTGCCACTTCTGCACCGCAATGATACCTTTATGACGGCGTATTTGGATAAGGGACGAGTGAGTCCGTTGCTCGAAGACATCCCGGTTGAGGTGGTTTTAGAGCCGAAGGTTGGCTTGATTGGTGCGGCGATTTGTGCTGACCAGAATGTTTGATATAAGGTCTGCAAGCAATCTCGTTAAATGGGGTGTTTGGTGTTCTCAATGATAGGGGTGAACGGTGTTCAGCGAGCTATGATCGAGGTGCTGTTCACCCCTAAAACCATTGATGGCACGACTTTTAAAGGTTAGTATTAAAAGTGGGTCTTCAGGATATACGGTGTGATTTGTTGCATTTGATACAAAATTGTAGGGGCGAAAAATTTTTCGCCCCTACTTCAATGCGGGACAAATTGCCAACGATCACTATCCCGTCTATGAGTTTATCTTTCATCGCACCCCTGACGATACCCTAGATTTACGGGTCAGTCAACGCTTTTATACCATTTTTCGAAATGCTTGCTATACATCTGACACTGAGGAGGGCGCACTGAGGAGGGCGAACAGCCATCCCCTCGGTGGGAGGCGTTAGGGGTGGGTTCCCCTCCAGACATCTATGGCACGACTTCTGAAAATTGGTATTACGAAAGTAATACGGGAGTCTGAAAGCCCCGTCAATTTATTGCGGGGATGAAAGACGACACGAGCG
>NZ_JAWOCL010000089.1:0-4578 GCF_046483825.1 Sodalinema sp. | reverse complement strand
GCAGGTTAGTCTACGACGCCCCGGTCGGACTGTCAATAAAAAGCCGCCAATAACTTAAAAAGCTCTTAAAGTGCGACGGGGAGTCATCGGTTGTCACCTCGGGACGTGGTTCGGGGTTGAGTAACTCAATCGGGACAATCACCTCTCGACTGGGGGAAGGAGACGGAGAGGGAATTAACAGTCGAGGTTGTATCAGTCCCCATAGCAACAAATGAACTCCCACCGAGAGTCCTCCCCATCGCCACCAGATGCGAGGGGAATAGGATACAGCGCGATGACGCCAATGGATGGCTTGAGAAATCTCGGGAGGGGAGTCTGACACAGGGATAGAGACGATGCAACAGGGGAAAATCGAGGGCAACGAAAACGGGAGATTTGTAAAGTTATGTTACATAATTGGCGAGATTACGTAAAACTGGCGTGGTTATTCCGACAGATAAAAGGGGAGAGGGTTTCTGGGTCGTGTATGTTGTCTGGTGAAGCCTGGGTTCACCACGTCATACCTCTCTCCCCTTTTCCTGGCCTCGATGAGATTTGGCCGTTAAAGATCCCGAACTCGGTGGGTTCCTCTCAAGCTATACCGATAAAGCTATAATTAGACTTCAATCCTAATACTCCGCTACAGCGCTCAGTTTTTTATATATGCCACGTCCTATAGTTGCTATTATCGGTCGTCCCAATGTAGGGAAGTCGACCCTGGTTAACCGCCTAGCCGGTGGTAAGGAAGCTATTGTCCATGATGAACCGGGGATTACCCGCGATCGCACTTATAAGCAAGCCTTTTGGTGCGATCGCGAGTTTCAGGTGGTCGATACTGGGGGCCTCGTCTTCGATGACGATAGCGAATTTCTCCCGGAAATCCGCGAACAGTCCCGTTTAGCCTTAGCCGAGGCCCAGGTGGCGATTTTCGTCGTCGATGGACAAATGGGACCCACCGCCGCCGACCGAGAAATTGCCGATTGGCTACGTCAGCAGTCGGTTCCTGTGATCCTCGCGGTCAATAAATGCGAATCTGTTGACCAAGGCCTCATCCAAGCGGCGGAGTTTTGGGAGTTGGGTATTGGTGACCCCTTCCCCGTCTCTGGGATTCATGGTAGCGGTGTGGGGGATCTCCTCGATGCGGTTATTGCCCATCTTCCCACGACGTTAGAGGAAGACGAGATCGAAGAAATTAAGGTGGCGATCGTGGGTCGTCCCAATGTGGGCAAATCCAGCCTTCTCAACGCCTTTGTGGGGCAAAATCGGGCTATTGTTAGCCCCATCTCGGGAACCACCCGCGACACCATCGATACTCTCGTCGAACGGGAGGGGGTTCGCTATCGCCTCATTGATACCGCCGGAATCCGCAAGAAGAAACACGTGGATTATGGGGCGGAGTTTTTCAGTATTAACCGGGCCTTTAAAGCCATTCGTCGGTCTGATGTGGTGTTATTGGTCATTGATGCCCTCGATGGGGTCACGGAACAGGACCAAAAACTGATGGGCCGGATTGTTGAGGAAGGACGGGCCTGTGTGTTGGTGATTAATAAGTGGGATGCGATCGATAAAGACTCTCACACGATTTATGACTACGACCAACATATCGATAGTCGCTTCTATTATGTCAGTTGGGCGCAACGGGTCTATGTCAGCGCCCAAACGGGACAACGGCTACAAAATATCCTCGATTTGGTCAACATCGCCAATGAAGAACATAAACGCCGGGTCACCACGTCGGTGATTAACGAAGTTCTCGAAGATGCCATTTCCTGGAAGTCGCCCCCCACGAATCGCCAAGGCCGCCAGGGCAAAATCTACTACGGAACCCAGGTTCGCAGTCAACCGCCGACGATTACGCTATTTGTCAATGATCCCAAACGCTTCAATGACAATTATCGCCGCTACATTGAACGCCAGTTACGGGACCAGTTAGGCTTCACGGGAACCCCGATGCGACTCATCTGGCGCGGCAAGAAACCCCGCGATATGGAAACCCGAGGTACATCCAACCGCGCGGTCCGCGTCTAAGTCTAAGTCTATTACCTATTGCCGGAAGAGGAGGGCGACCACAAGGGTACGCCCCTACGTGGTTTCTGTTCCCTGTTCCCTGTTCCCTGTTCCCTATTCCCTATTCCCTATTCCCTATTCCCTATTCCCTATTCCCTATTCCCTGTTCCCTGTTCCCTGTTCCCTATTCCCTTCTCCTTGCCTTTTCCCCACAAAACCTGCTAGCATGGGATTCGCCCCTGGAGAGGTGGCAGAGCGGTTGAATGCGGCAGACTCGAAATCTGTTATGGTGTCACAGCCATCGAGGGTTCGAATCCCTCCCTCTCCGCTTTAATAAACCCCCCGGTTGAACGTCAGTCAGCCGGGGGGTTTTGGCATTAGGTTTCTTGAGGATTTGAGGTGGATTTGGGGGTCATGCGCCAGCCGGGATAGACCACTTGACGCGATCGCGCCACCACGAGACTATCATCGGGGACATCCTTGGTGACGACGGACCCGGCCCCCACGGTGACATCTTCTCCGAGGCTGACTGGGGCGACGAGAACACTGTTGGAACCGGTTTTACTGCCGTTGCCGATGTGGGTGGGATGTTTGTTGACGCCATCATAGTTGGCGGTGATGGTTCCGGCCCCGATATTGACTTTTTCGCCTAGGGTGGCATTGCCAAGATAGGCCAGGTGAGCCACATTGGTGTTGTTGCCGACTTGGGTTTGTTTAATTTCGACGAAGTTACCGATACGACAGCCTTGGCCAATCTGGGCTTGACCTCGTAAATGACTGTAGGGGCCAATACGACTATCGGCGGCGATGACACTGTCGGAGATGACGGAATAGAGAACGGTTACATTCTCGCCGATGTGACTGTTTTCAATGAGACTTCCTGGCCCGATACGACTTCCGCGTTGAATCACGCTATCGCCGCGAATATGGGAGTTGGGTTCGATGATGGTGTCGGGTTCGAGGACGATGGTGTCGTCGAGGGTGATGCTGTGGGGATCGACGAGGGTGACACCGCTGGCCATGGCTTCGTCTTTGAGGCGGGTTTGCAGGATGTCGTAGGCGGCGGCCAGTTGTTTGCGATCGTTGACGCCAAAGATTTCTTGGTAATCCTCGACATCGACGACGGTGACGGGATTGAGGTAGTTCACCGCGTCGGTGATGTAGTATTCGCCCTGATCGTTGTTGGCTTTGAGTTTGGGGAGAATTTGGGCTAGTTTTTCCCAGTCAAAACAGTAGATTCCGGCGTTGATGCGGGGGTTTTGTTTTTGGGCGGTGGTACAGTCGCGATCTTCGACAATCTGTTCAAAGACGTTGCGGCGATCGCAGAAGACCCGTCCGTAGCCTTGGGGGGTGGGATGTTGGGCCGTGAGAACGGTCGCGGCGTTGCGGCGATCGCGGTGGGTTTGCAGAAGCTGTTGCAGGGTACTTGTTCGCAGTAGGGGAACATCGCCGTTGAGGACGAGGAGTTCGCCTTGATAGCCGTCGAGATAGGGGAGAAGCTGTTGAACTGCATGGCCAGTCCCGAGTTGTTGGGCCTGTTCGACAAACTCCAGATGGGGATAGTGACGCAAGGCCTCTTGGACGCGATCGCCCTGGTAGCCAATGATGGGAAAGATGCGATCGGGGGCGATGGGGGCTAAACTCCCTAATACACGCTCGATTAAAGAGCGTCCGCCCAGGGGATGCAACACTTTTGGAAGTGAAGATTTCATGCGGGTTCCCCGTCCGGCTGCCAGAATTGCTACCGCTACCATAGTCGTCTCTTGAATCGTTTGTTGAGGTGATCCGTGTCCGTCTGGAGTATATCGCGGTTTCTGTCTGCAATCTAGCGAGAAGCTACTGAGAGATTCTCCCTCGGATTCGCGATCGCCGACAGGATTCGCTCATTTACTAAGTCCCCAATTCAGGGTTGGAACGTCACGCTTGAGCGAAAAACGACTCAAGACAGTGTCCGTTTATTGCCATTTATCCTTGAGTTAGACTCAATCCGCTAATGTTTTTTTCAGACTAGACTAAGGGGATATGCTCGAAAACTTAATGGGGATCAGAACAGATAAGGGTCTAACCTCAACCCTAAGTAATTTTACTTAAAACTTACAAAGAATATCAGTAATCGCAAGCAATATGTTAAATTTTATGTTTTTTTAAGGAACTTTTCAATCACGATTGCTAAGCTAAAAACAGCTTAGGAGGTTTGGATATGGTTAGATTCAATGAGCGACAAGAGCAAATCTTAGAGCAGTTCACATTACAAGAGTTGGCCTTGCTCGTCTCGCAAGCGATCGCCCGTGAAAGCGATCGCCAAGGGGGCAACTTTACCCTGGACTGGCTCTCCCGTGAGTTCGGCCATCTAGCCTTTAAGTATGGAGATGTCTTGAATGCCCTGCCCTCCCAGGACAGCCAAGAGTCTCAACAGCCCGAACCTTTAAGCTTAAGGGTCTAAGCCAGCCCTGATCCATTCCGTTAGCGTGAGAGAGAAACCCGATCGCCGGCCGGTGATCGGGTTTTTTAGGAAGGTTCAGGGCTGGCTTAGACCCTTAAGCTTAAAGGTTCGGGCTGTTGAGACTCTTGGCTGTCCTGGGAGGGCAGGGC
>NZ_JAWOCL010000084.1:0-5303 GCF_046483825.1 Sodalinema sp. | reverse complement strand
ACTCTCGCCCGTGGTGAGATCGTAGCGATAGATGGTGGTGGGGGTGGTGAAGCCGGTGAAGGCGTAAAAGGTTTCGGTATCGCTGGCTTTACCGCCAAAGCCGCCAACAGAGCCAATTCCGGGGAGGTCGATATCTCCGAGAAACTCGCCGCTGAGGCGAAAGCGTTTCACCTGAGAGCGAGCGTCTTTGAGGTATTCCACCACAAATTGATGGTTGAGGAGACTTACACCTTGTAGGACATCTTCGGCTTCGGGGATAACGGTTTGCCGATCGCCGCCGGGGAGGTCTAAGGCAATGAGACAATAGCGAGGGGCGTTAAAGTCGGTGGTTAACCAGAGGCGATCGCCTTCGTTGCCCACCACATCATAGCGGGCTTCCCAGGTGTTGATCAATTCCACCACCGGCGCGTCGAGTTGTGGTGATGTGGGGGTTTGTAAGTCTTGGTAGAAGACGAGGTTTTTCGGTTCCGTTCCCCGCCAGACGGAGATAATGAGATAGCGGCCATCGTCGGTGACATCGCCGCTAAACCCCCATTCTTTCTCGTCGGGCCGTTCATAGATGAGAACGTCCTCGCTTTGGGGAGTTCCGCGACGGTGGTAATAGAGTTTTTGGAAGTAGTTAATGTCTTCGTATTGACTCTCTTCTTGGGGGCGATCGTAGGCGCTATAGTAGAAGCCTTGATTGTCGTGAGTCCAGGCGGCCCCGGAGAACTTACTCCACTTCACCTCGTCGCTGAGATCGTCGCCGCTGTCGATGTTGCGAATACGCCAGGTTTTCCAGTCGGAACCGGACTCTGAGAGGGAGTAAGCTAGCCAGTGGCCATCGGGAGAAATGGCGTAACCGGTTAGGGCCACGGTTCCATCGTCGGAGAGTTGGTTGGGATCAAGGAGAACGCGGGGATCGCCGTCGAGGTGATCGAGGACGTAGAGGACGTTTTGGTTTTGTAGGCCGTCGTTTTTGAAGTAGAAGTAGCGATCGCCTTCTTTGAAGGGAATCCCGTATTTTTCGTAGTTCCAGAGTTGAGTGAGTCGCGCTTTGAGGCGATCGCGATCGGGATTTTTCGTCAGAAAACCAAAGGTTAGCTCATTTTGCGCTTCAATCCAAGCCCGAGTTTCTTCGGAGTCGGAGTCTTCTAACCAACGATAGGGGTCGGGAATTTCGAGGCCATGATAAGTATCAACTTGGTCACTTTGTCGTGCTTGAGGATAGGTAAATGTCATAAGTTTTTAACGGTAAAGGGTGAACAAACAAAACTAATTTTGTGGGCAATTCAAACAACAAAATCAGATTTTGTAGGGGCGAATAATGGGGCGAATAATTATTCGCCCCTACAAGTTGGTATACAAGGCAAAAAAACATCGAATATCATCGATTAATTATTCCTTGTTCAGCCCTAATCTTGTTGATGAGAAAACTGATAAGCACCCACCCAAGACAGGGCGATCGCCACCACCAACAACACCGGAATACTAATCCAGGTAAAGTCAGCCAATGACCCATAGGCGGCTGACCGTAAGCCCACACTGGTATAGGTTAGGGGCAGACAAAAGACAATCACTTTGAGGGCGCTGGGCAAGGTCGCAGGGTCAAAAAAGGTCGCCCCCAGAAAGGACATGGGGACAATCAAAAAGTTATTGAGTAATCCGACACTTTCGAGGGATTTAACATTCAGTCCAACAATCACCCCCAGTCCGGCAAAGACAGCACAATTGAGGATTAACACCAACAAAAAGAGAGGATTAAAAAAGCTCCAAACCGCTGAAATTCCCTGTTCTGTAAAGCCAAGAAAGAGGACAGCTACGACCATCACCGATGCCGAGGTCATTAAGCCTCGAACCACACCGGCGATCATTTTCCCCAAATGCAGTGAGAGGGGATGAATGGGGAGAAGTAGCACTTCTTCAAAGGTTTTGCTGTAGAGTCGTTCGCCACAAATCGAGAAGGTGGTACCGCCGAAACTGATGGCCATGGAGGATAGGGCGACCATCCCCGGTAGGATGAATTGTAGATAACTACTATAGTCCTCACTGATGGCGGTTCCGGGGCGGACGGAACTCCCTAAGCCTAAGCCGAAGGCGACGATGTAAATCAGGGGAGAGATGAGGCCCGAGGCGGCGACTTGGGCGATGCGAACTCGCAAATCCAGCCAATCCCCCCAGAAGATGGTGAGGCTGTCTTGCCAAATGGTGGCGTAGTCGAGGGAATTGGGGTTACGTTGGCTAGGGGTGAGGGAGTTTTGAACAGTCACAGGTACAGGGGCGATCGCGAACAAGACATCAGAAGCATCTTACCTTGATTTAGGGTTGCTCGGAGTCCCGGCGATCGCCATCGTCGTCCTCATCCTGATCGCTGTCGTGATCGTTGTCGCGGTTGTCTTCGGGTTGGGGGGGCGGTGCGTCGCTGTTGGAGGCGTTGGCTGGGGGATCTAAGGGGGAATCTTCCTCTTCTTCGACGAGTTCCAACCTAAGCAGGTTGTCATCACTCAATGACTCGGGCAATGACTCGGGGAGAGAGTCTAACTCGTCTTCTGTGGGAGGTTTGCGAACCCGACGGATGGGCAGGTTGGCGGTAATGGAGGTCATCCGCTGATCGCTTTCTAGGGCAAAGTTGAGGCCTTCGGTGTCGATTTCCACATAGCGGGAAACCACCTCTAGGATTTCCTTCTGCATCGCCTCAATGGTTGCCGGGTTTAAGTCGACGCGATCGTGAGCAATCACCAGTTGCAGGCGGCGTTTGACTTCCTTGCGGCTGGTGTCTTTGTGCGATCGCGGCAACAGGCGGGCGAGCAGATTGGAGAGCATTGTGATGAGTCGAGTCAACGTCGAGTCAGATAATTCGGGTGTTCAACAGATTACGCAAGCGAGAGAAGATACCTTTCGGGGGAACCGAGAGATCTAAAAACTCCACCGTCTCTCCCTCCAGACGGCGAGCGATATTACTATAGGCTTGTCCCGCTCGCGAGGGTTCCTCGGAGAGAACTAAGGGTTCGCCTCGGTTGGTTGAGACAATCACCCGTTCGTCATCGGGAATTACGCCGACGAGGGGAACCGCTAACAGTTCCTGCACATCTTCGACGGACATCATATCGTTGGCTTCCACCATTTCCGGGCGGATGCGGTTGATAATCAGGCCCACTTTCCGCACCCCATTGGCTTCGAGGAGGCCCACCACGCGATCGGCATCCCGTACCGCTGCAATTTCCGGGGTGGTGACGATGAGGGCTTCTCGGGCGGCGGCGATCGCGTTTTGGAACCCCTGTTCAATCCCGGCGGGGCAATCGACGAGGACATAATCAAATTTTTTGGCTAAGGCCATCACCAATTTACGCATCTGGGCGGGGGTGACGGCATCTTTCATGCGATTTTGGGCGGCGGGTAACAGGGCGAGGGTATTTTGGCGTTTATCCCGGACAATCGCTTGATCGAGGCGGCATTCACCGGCGATCGCTTCGACGGCGGTATAGACGACTCGATTTTCCAGCCCCAGCAGCAGATCCAGGTTCCGCAACCCAAAGTCAGCATCCACGAGGATCACTTTGCGATTGCGTTGTGCTAATGCCATACCGAGGTTGGCGGTGGTGGTGGTTTTGCCCACTCCTCCTTTACCCGAGGTGACAACAATAATGCGACTCATAATGAGAAACGGCTTGGGAACGATCCAAACAGGGCTACACGACAACGAAATGTACACTTGAGGCATGGCCCCAAGGGGTAGATCGCGTCTGTGGGCAGTTGTCCCAATGTATCATCTGGGGGGATAGGCGGCGGGAGATTTCCCGAAGAGATCGGCCATCTGGAATGGGGAGGGGTTGGCGACTGGGGCTAGGTTGAGTCAAGATTGCCCAAGTTAAGATGGAGAATGTCGATAATTCTTGATGTTTCTTTAGATTTTATCGTTAATTTTTCATAACAATACGAAGAATCATAAAAAAGCCTTGGATTTCCACGTCAGTACCATTCATGATGGAACCATTCCATAATGATGGTTCTAAGATGACTCGCTTCAACATCAGCCGCCGCCAAGCCTTGCAAGGACTAACTCTCGCTGCTATGGGTTTGGTGTTGCGGGATACTCTGGCGATGCAGCCAGCTCTGGCTGAGCCTGAAACCACGACAAGTCTCGATCTCGATACTGAGAAATACCATGTGTTTATCCCTTATGTGCGATCGCGTACCGGGGGAAAACAGGAAATCACGCTACGTTCTGGGGAAAAACTAGAACTTAAGATTCCGGCAAGGACGACTGACAATACGGAAATCCCATTTCAACTCCCAGGTCGTCGAGGTGAGGCGATCGCGATCGCTCACACCCTCTACGACCGAACCCTAAGACTCGCAGATCAAATCTACCAAGAAATTGATAATACCTCCTTCATTCAGGATGCAAGTAAAACGAAGTGTAAATTTGTTTATGAGCAGGTTGAAGATGGCAGGTATATCAGCGATCTAACATCCCTGCAACTGTTAGATTATGTGATTGAAACGTCGCGACTTGAGGATTCAGTCAAAGATCGCTACCTGTTAGCAAGTAACAACTCAAGACTCCTGGGGATTCAAAATGCGATTGAGTCCACCCTGGCAACCTCAAGATTATCTCAAGACAAACGGCAACTAATCCTAGGAACCTTTGAGTTTGTTCGTGCTGGTGAACCTATTACCAATTTTAAAGCGCTCAGCGACCTGGATTCAATTATAACTGCCTCTCAGTTGCCGCCAGAAATTCAAAATGAGTACACAATTGCTAGTGCCAAATCTAGGGCTTTAACGGTCGATTTAATCCTCGTCAAGTGGATTGACGAAAACCCAAAATTTGATGGGAATCAAAGGAATGCCTATTTAATGGCATATCAAGAAGTTAGAGATGGTCGCGAAGTCTCTGATGAAGCTATTGTCACAGATTTAGATAATTTGATTCTGACATCTAGGATTTCTGATAATGCCAAGCTAGTCTATGCAATCACCCGTCAAAATAATTTGACTGAAGGTCAGGACTTAGGCGAAAAGGTTATGGGATTTATTCAGGATTATCAAGATGTTGAAAATTTGAAAGAGTCTGCAAAGCAAGTCTATAGTCAGGGTGCCGGTGTTGTTCCCCAAGCAACACGGTTACTCTCCGCTGCCGGAGCTGAAACGGCAACTGGCGTTAGCTTGAGCAGTCTGTCAGGAGCTGCTGCAACCAATGCCACCCTTGCCGCTTTGGGAGGTGGTTCTGTTGCGGCAGGTGGTTTAGGGATGTTGGGCGGATTAGTCGTTGCAACTGGGGGAGCGGCTCTGATTGGTGCCGCTGGATTGCTCTCTATTGC
>NZ_JAWOCL010000303.1:0-6960 GCF_046483825.1 Sodalinema sp. | reverse complement strand
CCTTCTGCTGTCTTCTCGACTCGCTCCGGTTCACAACCGAGAACCAACTCAATCCCTTCCCGGATAAACGTCTGTTGCACAATCTCCGCCGCATCAGCATCTTCCCGATGCAACACATGGGAATGACGATGAATCAGCGTTACCTGAGAACCCAGACGACGAAAAGCTTGAGCTAATTCACAGCCAATGGGACCCCCGCCAATCACCGCCAGGCGCTTGGGACGTTCGGTGAGGTTAAACACCGTCTCATTGGTGAGATAGCCAGCTTCGGCTAATCCGGGCGTTTGGGGGTGAACCGCCCTGGCCCCCGTGGCAATCACCGCCTTTTTATAGTTGAGGGTGACATCATCGACTTGAATGGCTTGATTGCCGGTGAAACTGCCATTTCCGAGGAAGATATCGACGCCAGCTTTGGCAAAGCGATGAGCCGAATCATGATGACTAATCCCGGCCCGGATTTTCCGCAACCGTTGCATCACCGCTGCGAAATCCACGTCAATCGTCTCTGGGGTGGCAATGCCATAGTGGGGAGCGTTCCACATCTCCCCGACGACACGGGAGGAGCGAATTAAGCTTTTGGAGGGAACGCAACCGGTATTGAGGCAATCGCCACCCATTAAATTCCGTTCAACGAGAGCCACTTTGAGGCCAATATCTAAGCCAGCCGCCCCAACGGCGACCACTAGGCCGGCGGTTCCACCACCAATGACCACTAAGTCATAGCAATCAGCGGGTTTGGGATTCACCCAATTGGGGGGATGGGTTTGTTGGAGGAGTTCACGGTTGTACTCATCCATGGGGGAGATGGTGAAGGTGTGAAAGGCTGAGTTAGGCATGGGGGAAGAAAGGCAAGAGGCAAGAGGCAAAAGGCAATAGGGGGGGGAGTCGGGTAGGGGGTGTTCGGGTATTGGCTAATGTTCAACATTGACCACTTCGACTTGAACTTGCCAGAACGCACCGATGCGCGGATTATTCACCCTTAATCACTTGTTCGCCGACGCTTTCGGCCAGGGCGTTGCGGGCGATGCGGGTGACGTAAATGGTGACGGCAACGGTGGCGATGAAACCGATAATTTGTAGAATCCGTTGCAACAGTTCTGCTTGGGGATCTGCCGTGGCGGCCCCGGTTCCTAGGGTGGCTAAACTTCCGGCCAGAGAGCCGATATAGACATACATGATGGTTCCGGGAATCATGCCCAGGGACCCGAGAACGTAGTCTTTGAGGGAGACGTTAGTGACGCCGTAGGCGTAGTTGAGGAGGTTGAAGGGAAAGATGGGGGAGAGACGAGTGAGGAAGACGATTTTAAAGCCTTCTCGTCCGACGGCTTCGTCGATCGCCGCAAATTTGGGGTTACTGGCAATTTTTCCCGCGACCCAATCCCGGGCGAGATAGCGGCCAATGAGAAAGGCTAGGGTTGACCCGAGGACGGCTCCGATGAAGACATAGAGGGAGCCGAAAACGACCCCAAATACCACGCCACCACCGAGGGTGACGATGGAACCCGGTAGGAAAGCGACGGTGGCGATGATATAGAGGCCAATGAAGGCCAGGATGCCCAGGGTTCCTAGGTCTTGGATGCTTTGCAGGGCTTGTTGTAGCCAAAGTTGGGGGTTGAACCCCACTGGGGAGTCTTGGGCTAGAACTGGGGTAACAGCCCCGAGCAAGAACCAGGACAGGAGAGGGAGGCTGATGGAGAACATACGCGCGATCGCAGTCTGGGGAGGTTTGGGCGAGAACATGGGAACCTGTGCCGATGACGAGTGCTTCTAGTTAGGGGTACGCTCGTTAACGGCGGCTGGATGTGGCCTGGATGTGGTGATGGCTGGGTTTTGTCTGTTGGCTTAGTTCTGTCCGGGTTAGTCTTGTCCGGCTTGGGCGATCGCCGCTTGTCCCGCGTCGGAGAAGGCATAGCCGAGGAAGGCTTGAACCATCTCGTTGGCGGGATCTTGATACACGTAGTAGAGGTTCCGCCGATAGGGATATTGTTCGGCGATGGGGGTTAACCCGTCGATGGCCACGGGACGGACGGTGCTTTGGTTGAAAATTTGGGCGGCGGTGGCGTAGCCAATGCCGTCATCCCCTAAGGCTCGCAACATGGGGGTGGTGGCATCTCGGTCTAAGGTGGTGATGTTGGGCGTATTGCCAAAGTCGCCGCCGTTGAGAACCATCTCGCGGAAGGTTTGGTGAGTGCCGCTGACGGGAGGACGGTTGAGGACGCGAATGGGTTTGTCGGGACCGCCAATCTCTGACCAGTTGGTGATTTCTCCGCTGAAGATGTCGACAACGTCTTGTTGTCTGAGGCCTTGGGCAAAGGGGTTGTTGACCCCCACCACGAGGGCGATCGCATCTTGGGCGACGGGAACGGACACAAGGCCTTGGGCTTGTTCATCGGCGCTGAGGGGACGGGAGGACGCGCCCAGGTCGGCATTCCCCGCTAAAACGGCGTCTATACCATCTCCAGACCCCGTGGCTGAGGTGGTGACGGTTACGCCTGAAAACCTCTCTTCAAAGCCCTGTTTTAAGGCGCTATTGATAGACACCATAGCGGTCGACCCTTGCAGGTCGAGGCCGCTTCCGCTGGGAAGACTCTCGGGGACGGTGAATTGATGGCTTGGGGTTGAGGGGGAATTGGCGGCCGTTGAGGGGGAAGAATTGTTCGCTGGGGCGGTTGCTGATGGGGGTGATGAGTTCTCTGATGGGTTCTGTGATCGGTTCTCTGATGGGTTGTTGGGGGAGCGGCTGAGGAACCAATAGACCCCGAAGCCAATTAGGGCGACAACGAGGATATAGAGAATGGGCGGCGGTCCGGATTTTGACGGTGACATGAGTTAAGGGGGGTGAGGGATTAAGGCGAATCATTGAACTGTTGTAAGCGGCGAGCCACTTCGTCGTCGAGTTGATGCTGCTCCCAATCGGCCTCCGTGTCGGGTTCGGCTTGGGAGAGTTCCGCTAGGGCTTCTTCTTCGAGGCGTTGGAGTTCTAGGCGGCTTCGGGCATCATCGAGGTGCGATCGCGCTGTTTCTAATTCCTGTTGACGAGAGACTTGGCTGAGGGGATCGAGAACGTCTCCGAGTTCGGCCATATCTTTAAGATGCTCGACATCGAGGCGATAGGCTTCGAGTTGAATCGTCTCTCGTTGCAGTCGTTCTTCGGAGGCTTGTAAAAAGTCTTGGGCTTGATGCAGGCGATCGGCAATTTGGGGGAGGAGTTTTTCAAGTTGTACGGCTTGCGTCATGGCTAACCGCGCCCCGGCTTCGTCTCCTTGCTGTTGGGCGATCGCCGCCCGCTTTTCATAGGCCCTCACCTGGTTCAGTTTTGCCTGATATTTCAACTCAGCCTGACGGTAAGCGGCCCGTTGAGCGCGCACGGTTTGTTCGAGATCTTGGACCGACTGCTGCATGGTTTTGAGGGAGAGTTCTGCTGTCGTGATGACATCAGGCTCCGCTGCGGGGGGCGCTTCTGGAGGCTTACCCCAGAGCCAGTTCCAGGTGTTAATGGTGATGCGTCCGGCCCAATCTCCCATTAACCAGTACACTGCTTTTTTCATCAGGGTTTCCCATCATCTCAAGTCGCCTTACCGCCAGTCTATAGTATTTTTTGGCTCATTTTGGGGATTCGGGCCAGGGGAGTTGGCGATCTTGAGCCAGTCGTTGAGCGACAGCCGAGGCTCCCTCGCGGTTGAGGTGACTGGGATCGGCGAACAAGTCGGGGCGATCGCGCCATTGGTTGGATAAATCCCGCACCCAAACCCCGGATTTTTGCCCTTGTTGCTGCAAGAACTCCTGAAATTGGCGTTCATAGCGGCGGCGGGTAGCATCGAGATACTCGTCGGTGAGGGGCAAATTCACGAAAACGAGGGGAATGTTGCGGCCTTGACAGAACTCAATCACTCGGTTAACGGCGTTGCCCTGAACGCCGCCGAGGTTGAAGTTGGCGTAATCGCGATCGTAGTCCCCCGGAACGCGAGGGAACTGCTGAAAATAGGTTTGCGGATTAAAGCGATCGCGGACAATCTGAAAGCCATTGGAGTCAATATCTCGACGAGAGAGAATCACGGGAACCTCACTGTCTCGGGAGCCATTATTGCGCAGTCGCTGATAGCCGGGGGAATTGCGGATACGGCTAAAGGTGCGATCGTCTCGTCCACTATTAAAGGCCCGAGAACCATCGGCCCAAACCATCACGTTCGGCAACTGTTCGGGGGTGAGTAACTCTCGTAGCTGTAAATTCACCACTTGAGCCGTGGCCCCATTAATGCCGAAGTTAAACACCCGCACCCCGGAGAACCCGCGACGATTGAGGTCAAATTGCAATCGCTTGGCATCGAGTCCCTGTAAGCCTCGGGAACTGCCAATAATTAAGATATCAGGCGCTCCCAGGGTGGCGACATAGGCTCGATAGAGAGCAAACTGCTCATCTAAGACCAAACTATTAAAGCTTGGGAAGGGCAGACGATTGCCGCTGTTGCCCGCTTGTTGGAGCGCGAAATCAGCATTTTGTAAGTATTCCTGCACCTTTTTTTGAGCAAAGGCCCGTTGAGGAGCCGTCACCGGAACCGACTGCATAGCCGCTAGGGCTTCTGTCCAATATTGCACCACCTGATGCCACTCTTCGGGGGTGTTGGCCTGTTGTGAGGCTTGCCAGGCCCGGGAGGCGCGATCAGTCCCCCGATTAAAGGCCTGTAAGCCTGACGGTGATTCTGTGGTTTCCTCCTCCTGCATCTTCTCTAGGGAAGTATTTAAGGCCTTGGGATTGACGGGGGAACTATCCAACCCCAAATGACTAAACCCTAACAGTAGGAAGATGGCGGCGATCGCGATCGCCAGGGGGCGCAATTGGCGCCAGTGGTGTTTGAACAGCGTTAACATTCTGCAATTGATTTCCTATAGCCGTGGATTAGCAATAACAAACCCCGCCTTGCCAAAGCAAAGCGGGGTTCTGAGTTAGATCACGAGGCAACTATCCCACCTAAGCTGTGGGATCATCATCGTCCTCATCATCACTGTCATCCTCATCAAACGCATCAGGATCAAAGTCCTCGTCGTCGTCATCATCATCGAAGCCATCCGGCTCGAACTCGTCCTCCTCGCTATCATCGCTATCATCACTATCCTCGAGATCCCCATCATCGAGAATCGCCGTGGAGCCGTCATCCCCATCGGGCAAGATGGCCGACTCATCACTAACACTTCCCGTAAGGTTGTAGGCGCGAGCGGTGCGATCGTCCAAGACCACATCTTGGATCTTACTCTCATCGTCCACACCATTGACCACCGAGTTAATCTCATTGATATCCGCATCTGGGGCCGAGAAGTTTAACTCTTCATAGGCATTGAACCCCGTTCCGGCAGGAATCAAACGACCAATAATGACGTTTTCCTTCAAGCCGCGCAACCAATCGGATTTACCCTCAATGGCCGCCTCAGTGAGAACACGAGTCGTTTCTTGGAAACTCGCCGCACTAATAAAGCTATCCGTGTTGAGAGACGCTTTGGTAATCCCCAACAGCATCGGCGTATATTGAGCCGGAGCGCCCCCAGTAATCGACATCGCTTCATTGACCTGCTCCACTTGACGCAGTTCAATCAACTCACCCGGTAACATCGTGGTATCACCGCCATCATCGATTTTCACCTTCGAGGTCATCTGACGCACAATCACCTCAATGTGTTTGTCAGAAATATCCACCCCTTGGGATTGATACACCGACTGCACCTCGTTCACCAAGAAGGTTTGGACATTGCTAAAGCCCGTCAACGCCGCCTCATAGGTCCCCGAAGGCGCGAGGTAGTCAAACCAACATTCGAGGATTTCATGGGGGTTCGAGGGACCATCGGTGAGGGGTTCAGCCACATCCACCCGTTGGCCATCCACCACCAGCACATTATGTCCTGACAGGGTACGGTATTCCGACACCGTGCCATCGTCTTCGACCACACGAATTTCGACCGAATCATCATCTTCATAGATGACCTGAGCGGTTCCCGGACGACGGTTGAGGACGCAGGCCTCCTTCGGTTTACGGGCTTCGAGGAGTTCTTCAATCCGAGGTAGCCCCTGAATGATGTCTCCCGTTTTCGCCCGTTCAAACACCAGCAGCACCAGGTTATCGCCCCGTTGCACCAAGCTGCCATCATCCACATGGAGAATCGCACCCGGAGACACACGATAAGGACGAGCGTGACGCAAGACAATCTCGTTGTCGTGAATTTCAACCACTTGCCCCGATTCTTCCAAGGTTACCCCTTCGGCCACCGTGGCACCGCTAACGAGCAGATCCCCTTCTTTGACTTGAGGTTCAGCATCGCCGAGATTGAGGCTAAAGCGATCCTCTTCACTGACAATCAGAACCCGGCGGGTGGCTTCAGTCCCTTCACGAATCCCGCGTACCATCCCCGGATTCCGACAGGCGATTTCCGTACGGGCCACGACCGAGCCTGGCTCGATTTGGTCACCGTCTTGGACCAATAAACGGGTGCTAGTGGTACTGGTAAAGAGCGGGTCAACGTTGGTATTTTCCCGACGCACGGTGAGAGATTCGATGACCACCAATTGCAGACGCATGGCTTCATCGTCTTCCTCATCGGGGACGAGTTCGATGTCTGCTTCGAGGTGACGGGCATCGCTGCCAATGTCAAGAATCAGTTGGGTGCGGATGAGTTCTTGACCTTCAACGGATTTAATCCGCTCGCCATCTTTGAAGGGCAACATCCGTTGTACAGGCCGCAGAGCGATGGGGAAGGCGTTTTCTTGACCTTCAGCGGGCTGCTGACTGGGAACCGAGGGCGTATCGGGAACTTGGAACTCCTCAACCGGACGCAGTAGCACCCCAGTTCCTTCGGGGGTGGTGACGGATTCCACGAAACAGAGAGACTCGGCCACTAAGCCGGGGGCAACTTCTTGGCCCGGATGGACGAGACTCTGTTCGGGAACGCTGAGTTTGTCGTTGCTGCTGAGGT
>NZ_JAWOCL010000276.1:0-13315 GCF_046483825.1 Sodalinema sp. | reverse complement strand
AGAGGGAAAGAGGGAAAAAGAGAAGAGGGAAAGCTAAGTCCTGGGGCGGGAGAGGGCGACACGAAAACCCCAGTAGTAGTAGCAGCGGTCGGGATTGACGAAGTACCGATACGCCGAGCGGCAGTACTTCGGATTGCGGTCCCAGTAACCGCCGCGAAGAAGCTTACTGTTGCTGTGCTGCAAAATCGCGTACAGCCAATGTTGCCAATCTTCCTCGAACTGAGAGTGGTTATCATTCTTAAACCAAGGTCGTCCGTCGCTCGGTGCGCCTTCGTAGCTACCGTGCCAATCGTCTAAACACCATTCATAAAGATTGCCGTGCATATCGTAGAGTCCCCAGGCGTTGGCGGCGTTGAAACTGCCAACTGGGGTTGTTTTCTGGCGATACACTCCTTTTTTACCCTGACCGTAGGTATAATTTCCGTCGTAGTTCGCCACTTCTGGAGAAATGGTTTCGCCAAAGTGGAACGGGGTGGTGGTTCCGGCTCGACAGGCGTATTCCCATTCGGCTTCGCTGGGGAGACGGTAGTTTTTCCCGGTGGCTCGGCTCAAGCGGGCGCAGAATTCGATACAGTCGTACCAAGTTACGTTTTCAACGGGCAGCTCGTTGCCTATAAAGCTGGACGGGTCAGATTTGAGGCTGCGGTGGACTTGGGGTAGTTGGGCAACGGCTCGCCACTGTGCCTGGGTGACTTGGGTGCGCCCCATGAAGAATTCGGGAACGCTGACGGAATGTTGGGGGCTTTCGTTGCTACTTCGGCTCGATTCGCTGCTCGGGGAACCCATTTGAAAGCTCCCGGCGGGGATGTTTGCCATTTCGAGCGCGATACCCTCAAGGCGTTCGGTGTAACCTCGGTTGCTGGCGGCGTTTCGCTGGTCGATGTTGCCGTATCGGTCTAGGAGTACCACCTCGTAGTGGAAGGTTTCACCGCGCCAGCGTCGGCGTTCGGCTTCTTCCCGTCGGCGACGTTCTTCAGCGGCGCGACGGCGACGCGCTTCGGCTTCTTCTCTTTGGCGGCGTTCTTCTTCTTCCTGCTGCCGAACCTGCTCCTGTTGGGCGCGAAGTTCCTCTAAATACTCCGCCAGACACCGCTCCTGTATCTCGCGCAACTGCGCCGCCAGTTCCTCACTCCAGAGAGGTTTCAACTCCGACTCCAGAGCAAAAAGCTGCGGTTCGTGTAAGGGATTCACCGACAGATAATAGATATCGGCTAAAAACGCACCACAGAGTTTGTACAGACTGACCACAGCTTGACGCACCAACCGCCAACTTTTGCGGTCTGAAATCGCCTCATCCTGCACGAGCAGTTCCCGAAATTCTTCCCAATCGAAGGGGTCGAGGGGAACTGAGAGCGAACTCATCGCCCCCCAGAGATTGAGGTTGAAATGGACTTGGTAGTCCGTCATTTCCGCGCTCACGAGTCCGGTGGGAATACCCGAAAAACTCATGGCGTGCTGTTGCACTTCAGCATCGAATACCGCCTGGGAGAAGTAACCGCCGTAGAAACCCACGGGACAAAGGCTATCTTCACCGTAATAGCGAGAGAAAAACCGTTGCAACTCGGTGCGGACTTCCGTTTGCAGGGCTTTGGAGAACGACGATGTCAGCAGTTCGTCTTCCACCACTGCTGGCGGCGGGACTAACATCAACAGTCGTCCGGCTTTGGCTTCGGCTTCAAAGATTTTTAAGGCTTCGTCTCGGCTCAACACCCCCGACCAATTCTTGAGGTCGAAGTCGGCTTGTATACGCTCTCGTACCAGGTCGATTTTTGCCTGGGTCTGCTGGCGAAGTACGCTCAGATAAGCTTGAGAATAGGCTTTGCGGTCGGCGAGGTCTTGTTCTTTGAGGGCAATGAGCTTTTCTTCTCGTTCGGCTTTGGCGGATTCGATTTCGATGTCGATTTCTAAACGAGTCCGTTCGAGTTTCAGGATTTCAACCTCGCGTGCGTCTTTGCGTTTGAGATAATCCTGCTGCATTTTCGTCAGTTGAGCATCCGCCTGCACCACTTGCGGTACGATTGCGCCCCCTTTGGCTTGAGCGGGGGGTAGGTTCGGGGTAGACTTGGGACGCTGTCCGACAATGAACTTATCGACGCCTCGTCGAACGGTATGGTCGAGTACTATGCGAAATCCTGTTTTAAGAACACCCCACGCCAGTTTTCCTAAATCCATAAATCTCTACTAATTTCGTTGATTCGCAAGGTTTGGGAAAGGGGGTTAGTCGCCGCCGCCGTCGTCTCCACCGCCGTCGTAGTCGCCGCCGTCGTAGCCACCGCTGTCGTAGCATCCACCGTCATAGCCACCACTGTCGCAGGTGGTCTCGCTACTCTCGTAGGTATTGCTATAGGCGACATAACCGCTGCTGCAATCATCGGTCTGGTAGTTGGTGTCCCAGTCGCTGGTGGCGTCGTCGCTGTTGCAGTCGTTGTAGTCGCTGTAGTTGTTGTAGTCGTCGAGTTGAGAGCTGGTATCCCAATCGCTGGTGGCGTCGCTGCTGTCTGACGACCAGGAGGAGGTTAGGGCATCGTCGAGATCGTAGCTATTATCATCTTCGTCGGCGCGTAGCGTGTCGCAACAGTGGTGATGGATGTGGTGCAGGCGATCTCTTAAACTCATGGGTCTATGCCTGGTTTTTTATGCTGTATGTTAGGCCAAATATCTAATCTTGTAAACGCTATTCAGTATAATTGACGGAGCTTGACAATCGGCATCTGACCTTTTTATGACTTTTTTGCGGAAATGACCGGACTGAGCCAGTTTGAGGAGATTGTTAAAAAAATAAATTTTGGGGCGAGGGGTTTGAGATCTGTTGCCTTAAAAACAACGTTTTTTATGAATCTATCCCTTAACCCGTTACCCTTGAGCGGGATTTTGGCTCACATTTGCCACAATTGCGAAAAATTCCTTAAGCTAGAAACCGTATAACCTTGAAACCACTAGCCATTGAGGAGTTTTTCGTTATGGTCCGCACCCCGTCTACAATGCTCGATCTCGGGACTGTTGCCCCACCGTTTGCCCTTCCCGACACCGTCTCAGGGGAAACCATCACCCTAGACCACTTTAGCAGCAAGAAAGCCCTGTTGGTGATTTTCCTCTGCGCCCATTGTCCCTTCGTCAAACACGTGCAAGAGGAACTGGCTAAACTTGGCCAAGACTATGTTGAACAAGGATTGGGCATTGTAGCCATTAGTGCCAATGATATCTCAACTCATCCCGCCGACGCGCCAGACCATCTCAAGCAGATGGCCTTAGATTTAGGGTTTAACTTCCCTGTCTGTTACGACGAAACTCAAGCCGTGGCTAAAGCTTACACCGCCGCCTGTACGCCGGACTTCTTCCTCTTCGACGGCGATCGCCAACTCGTCTATCGCGGCCAACTCGATGATAGCCGCCCCGGTAACGATAAACCCGTTAACGGCAAAGATTTACGGGCCGCCATTGAACAGACTCTAGCCGGAACTCCAGTTCCCCCAGAGCAAAAACCCAGCATCGGCTGTAACATTAAATGGACTCCTGGACAGGAACCCGAGTATTTTAAGAATTAGGGAAGAAGGCAAAAGAAGGGAACAGGCAACAGGGAACAGGCAACAGGGAACAGGGAACAGGGAACAGGAAAGGGGACGGGTCGTGTGTTCCGACATCGTAGGGGCGGAATTTTTTTCACCCCCACCCTACATTGAACCAATTGGGATTTGTGAGAATGCACCGCTTAATGGCTCACGATCGCATTGCCTTGAATGACCAATTTAAGGGCAAAACGCCAAGGAGTTACTATTATGGGACGCAAAGCTAAACTCAAACAACAACGTCGCCAACAACAGGCGAACTCAGCCGATCAAAAACAGGACGAACAACCGACCTATAAAGATACGGATTTTGTCGAAGAACTGCAAAAACAGGGATACCCGAGTTTGGGAGGCGATCGCGCCCCTGATGTCCCCCCACCTCGCCGAAATTAATGGGTTTTAAACGGTTGTTTGAAAGAGCAGCTTCGAACGGGTTTTTAAAGGCTTAATACCCTGTTTGAATAACCTTGCCATACATGAATACCGGGGAAGGGCGAACAGCCGTTCGCCCCGACCGTTATTCCACCCATCAATTTAAGGGTAGAAAAATCGTCAACACTTCTCCCTGCTGGGGTCGGTTTCGGATAATGAGTTTTCCTCCTAATGCCTGAAATAGATTCTTCGTTGCCGAAAGATTTAGGCTAAGATTGCCAGTTTCTGGCTGAAAGTTCAGCAATTGCCCAATGGATTTAAACGAGGGCGTGGGCTGAACCTTATGTTTATGATTAGAGTCTGAATTGGCTTTAAGTTGCAGTTTTAACTGATGGCCAGCGGGCATCACTTTCACCTGAATATGACTTCCCAAGGGAAGGCGACTGGAAAAATGGTCGATCGCCCCAGTCAAAACCCGATCCAATAAATTCGGATCACTCACCACTTGAGGCATCTGTTGTGGGAGCAAAACATCCAACGTCAAACTGCGACGACTGGCTTGTTTTTGCCAGCGAGGGATACAGGTATCCACCACATCCGCTAACGAGGTGGCCGTTAGGTGCATCGGCGATCGCGATCGCTCCCCAGTTTCCAACTCCACAGCTTTGAAAATCAACTCAAAGCGGCCAATCTGTTCACTACATTCGCGATCAATCGACTCCAACCAAGGACGAACCCCATCCGGGACATCCTTACGCTTTAAAATCAACTTGGTTAGGGTGCGAATCGTACTGAGCGGGGTGCGGACTTCATGGGCGATCGCCTGCAACAACTCCACATCCGGCGCTTCAGATACATTAGAATTAAAGGGAGGACTAAAGGTAGGATTAAAAGGCGTTTCAAACACCGCTTTCGAGGGAACATCCACCCGAAAATTCGTCCGAAATGACGCCCAATTTCCTCGAGTTGACGCTTGAGTCGAAGAGGATTCAGAACCGCTTGCGTGAGCCGTCGCCGTATAGAACAACGCTTGTCCGAACTGCATCACCGTTTTATAGTGAGGCTCCACCGGCCGATAGTGACGCCATTGGTCCTCAATGTCCGCCAGGGCCTCCGTTCCTTCGAGGCGATCGCGGAGTAATTGCCAAGCCGCCGCCACCACATCCGGGTCAAACGAGTATTGAAACAGAGGACTTCCCCGCTCATCCCAACCGCGCACCATAACCAGGCTAAATCGGGCTGTAAGGGTCAAACAAAACTGTTCATGACTTAGGGGGTCATTTCCCGGTAACAATAGCCCTCCTGAAGCCGTAGAGGCGGTCTCCGTCCCCGAAGCATCTCCCGGCAAACAGGCCCGAGACTGGCCAAAGCGATCGCCGCCGGGACTCTTCACAATCCAGGTCTTGAGAGCCTCAGCGGCCGTCCCGCCACTGAGGACCGGGGTCGGCGCACAAATCATCATCCCCGCCGCCGGGACTGTTCCCGTCGAGGGCGATCGTAACAGCCGATTGAGGGCATCTACCGCTGTACGCCATTGCTGGTCGACCCTAGCCCCATCACAACCGGGGGAGGTCATAATAGAGCCGAGGTGATCCTGTTGGCTGAGTAATTGGCTTAAGGTCAATGGACAAGATAGCAGCACGACAACTCCTTTCTATTGCGTCGTCGGAAATGGGTATGGCCGTCACAGAAACTGTTACCCCTAGCTTATCGGGTTTCCGTCCTCACGTCTGTGGCACGAACCGAACCTCAACACGGGCAATTTCCACCAGCCGGCCCTGATTCGGTCCCTGACACCGAGCAATACACCGAGCAATACCCCGAGCAATACCCGACTCAACTATCCACAATGCCATAGGCCTGCCAAGCCAAATCCACCAAACTATTGACAATGGCCACCGCCACAACCGCCGAGCCTTTGCGTCCCGCACTGCGGATATGGGGAATCCGGGAATCATTGAGACGTTCCTTAAGGAAATCAATATCATTAAATCCCGTCGGGGTACTCACCACCAACGCCGGACGAATCGCCTCAGACTCAATCAATTCCACCAAAGACATCAGAGCCGTCTGAGACTGTCCCACCACAAAAATCCCCTCAGGATAGCGACGGGCCAAGGTTTCAATTCCCCAAGCCGCCTTGGTTTTCTCCTTTTGCGGCCGCGTCAGTGCATCCATACTGCAATAGACCGGATTGGCAAAAGTATCCATGATATTGGCCGTAATGCCCACCTGAACCATAGGCACATCGACCACCAAGGTCGTTCGCGCCGCCAAGGCCGCAGCTCCCTCCTGGAGAGCCGTATCGGAAAAGCGAATCAAGTTTTTGTACTCGAAATCGGCCGTTTCGTAGATGACTTGGCGGATAATGTGATACTCAGCCGGGGACAGTTCAGATGAACCAAACTCGTGATCGACAATGCTCAGGCCCTGAGCTTCTGTTGAATGCCACTCCATAGGGGTTGTAAGACCGGGTCAGTGATTCAAATCCACCTTACCAGGTTTGTTAGGTCGCATCGGAGGCCGAGTGATTGATGATCGGAGTCAGGTAGGCGGCCAAAGCACCAATGGCGAAGGCGAGAATGTTACGGGCCAGGGGAAGCCAGTCCGAGGTGCGCGTGACAACCGGACCAATGCCGAAGGCGATGAAGAGGATGCCCCACAGTGGCGAGAAGATTAAGGCCCATTGCCAAGCAAAGACTTTCCCGTCACGGGGTTGAGCGGCAAATCCGCAGACAATCCCGCCTAAGGCTGAGGTGATGAGGGTGAGAATCCATTGTTCACGGGGGAGTCCCGGAACCACTTGACAGCCTCCCTGACGCAGACAGGTTTCGACGGATTCCAACGATTGCAAAATGGATTGGTCTTCACCATTATCCCGGACAAAGAACTGGTTCCCGTAGCGCGTTTGCAGTTCAATCCAGAAGGTGCGAGGCATTAGGTTGTAGACGGCATCACCGACGTTGAAGCCGAGCAAGTTTCCACCTCGGGAATCGGCAATGAGGAGAACGCTTTTGTCGTCGAGATGCCAAAATTCTTTAACGGCTCGTCCGGGGGTGCGATCAAACTGGGTGAGAACTCGCAGTTTATAGCCTGTTTCGGCTTCGAGTTGGTCGAGGTTGGCGATAAGTTGTTGTTCTTGGATACTGGTTAGGGTATCGGCCAGGTCAATGATGGGGGTTTCGACATCCGGCAACAGTTCTGGGTTATCGAAGGCGTAGGCTGGGGACACCGCCCAGGTCAGGAGAACAACGCAAGTGGCAAGAAGACATCCGAGGGCGCGTTTGAGGTTTGGCATGGTGGCGACGAGGTGTTGGCTGATGTGATATCGCAGGGGGGTGATTGGCTAAATGTTAATGTTGACGTAATACTAATAATCTTCACATTACTTTACTTTATCTGACCGTGGGCGATCGCGCCAGAGGCCAATCCAGATTTTTGCCTCTTACCTCTTGGCGAGCGGTGCGTTCGGGCCAGTTCCCATACAACGTTCAACATTGCCTGTTTCGGTGTTTCGGTGTTTCGGTGTTCCGGTGTTCCGGTGTTCCGGTGTTCCCTTAGAATAAAAGCCAGAACAGCAACGCCCGAATCCTCTATGTCTGACTTTGATTTCGCCGATGAACTCCAGTGGACTGCCGAAGCCACCGCCAAACTGAAAAATATCCCCTATTTCGTGCGATCGCAGGCCAGACAGCGCATCGAGGAACTGGCCCGAGAGGCCCAATCCGAGTCCGTCACCGTTGAATATGTCGAACAAGCGCGACTAGAATTTGGCCAGTAATCACCCGAGCCAATCACAACAATCCAATCACAACAATGACCCCAGGTGGCGTACCTAGGGTCATCATCGAGTTGGATTAAGTGAGTTGAATGAGGTTGGGGGGTTAAGCCTTCGTTTTAGCCGACTGAGACTGTTCGACTAGGTTGGCTTCCAACTTGAGACAATTCCGCCCTTCCATATCCACCTGTAAGGTGTATTCAACATGATCCATGAGGCGGTTCATAATCAGCCAACCGTAGCCCCCTTCCTGCATGGCCTCAGGGGTTGGGGCCATGTACTCATTGAGGTTATAGCCGCGTCCATAATCCCAAACCTCTAAACAGATATCACTATCCTTGAGTTCTAGCCTAACCCAGACCGGTAAATGGGGGCGATCGCGGTGAGCATGGCGCACCACATTCGAGAACGCTTCGGCCAGAACGAGCCGCAGGCGATTTGACTGTCTGGCCCAATCGACACTCTCACCGAGATCCATTTCCAGACAGCCAAGTAGCCAGTTTTCAACGATATTCAAAAACCGCAGTTCGCTAGGAACATGTAGCTCCGTCTTCATAGAAATTACAGAACCTCCAGAGAGAGTATCGTTTGGTCGTCTTCTTGCTCTTGGGTATTCCCTCGAACGCGATCGAGGAGATGGGATAAATCCATCGGAGAGCCTTCCTGTTGCAAGAGTTCCCAGAGGCCCTCTTGTTGCAACATCGCCGTGGTTTCCTGGCCCGTCTCATCAACTTGGGTGACACTGGCCTCAGTAATCCCATCACTGGTGAGAAGGAAAACATCCCCCGACGCCAGTGTGACATCACCGGCCTTCGCTTTCCAGACCGGGAGAATCCCGAGAGGAATGCCTCGGGTTTTCAAGAAATTCGGTTCCGCCGTCACCGGTTGACCCTGTTGAACCTCTTGAACCGTGGTGCGATGGGGCCAAATCAGGGGATAAATATGTCCTGCATTGGCATAGACAAGCTGACGAGTTTCTGGGGTATAACGGGCCAGAACCATCGTAATAAAGCAGTTGTTACTAATTAAGTCATCCGACAGACTCCGATTGAGATTTTGCATCATCTCATCCGGCGGCGGGGGATTGTCTTGAGCCAGTTCCCGACGCATAACGGACATGGCACTAGCCATAAACAAGGCGGCTGGAACCCCCTTCCCGGAGACATCCCCCAGGGCCAACCATAAGTCGCCTTGGGGATGTGGATACACCTCAAAAAAGTCACCACCCACGCCTCGGGCCGGATAACAGCAGGCTTGCACCTTCTCCGTCTCCGACTCCGGCAGACTTTGACGCAACAGATTCGACTGAATCTGCCGCGCCACATCCAACTCGGCCAGCATTTTCTCAGCTTGTTCCTGAGTCCGTTGATAGAGTCGAGCTTGAGACAAGGCCAACGCCGCCTGTTCTGCCACCAACTCAATCAAACGGACATCTTCAGCGGACCAGGGGGTGTCACTTCCCGACTGATACAGAGCCAGGATAGCCAGTAAATTCTGTTGATAAATCAGCGGAACCGCCAAATGAGAGACCGCCGACTCTTCATCCTGGACCAACTCACTTTGACGAGCTTGGAACACCGATTGCACCAAATTCTCATCATAGGGTGAAGTGGTTAACTCCTGCGATCCCTCGGGTCCGTAGGAGACCGCGCCGGAACTGCGAAGTTTATCGCCATCGACGGGATAAAGTTTCGTCCCTGAGGCATCGAAATTGCGGCCAACCGTCTCAACAATGGTCGTGAGCATACTCTCATAGTCGAGAGATTCTCGGACCGCCGTCATAATGGCGTTGAGCAGCGACTCTCGGCGCAAAATGCGGTTGAGTTCATTGGTGCGTTGTTTAACAACCTTGTAGGTTTCCGAGGCTTGTTGGACAACGGATTTAAGCTCTTCAGGATTCCAAGGTTTGGTGATGTATTTGAAGACCTGACCGGAGTTAATGGCTTCAACGAGGTCTTCAACATCGGTGTATCCCGTCAGCAGGATACGAATGGTATCTGGATAGCGGTCAACGGTTTTGCTTAAAAATTCAGTCCCATTCATCTCCGGCATTCGCTGGTCGGAGATGATAATCGCCATTTCGCCCCGGTCTTCTAGGACTTGTAGGGCCGACATAGCGCTTTCCGCTTTGTAGACTTGAAACTCCCGTCGAAACGTTCGATAGAGCAAATCGAGGTTGTCCGTTTCGTCGTCAACCACGAGGAGTTTGAGTTTTTTTTCTTTTCCCCGACTCATGCCATCTCCAACTCGTGGGCTAGTTCACAGGGTGCGATCATCGGTCAAGGGCAACCTCCAGTCAAACTGGGGAGCCGCTGACGTGATCCAGTGACTTTAGGATAGTGAGCGATAGGTCGAACCGTCCGGATCAAATGTAAGTTCTTCACCGTTGGGCGATCGCATCTTAGCCATCGTAACCCAAGATCTCACCGACAGCGACCGCAATGGCACGGAGAATTGGCAAATTCTCTGTCAATTCTCCCAGAACCGAGGCTGACAACGGCTTTAAATTCAGACATTGGCCGGATTTGGCTTGGGTTTGGTTCGTGATGCGGTCTTAACGCCATGAAGGTGATATTACGATGTCTCTAGGGTCTCTTGCCGTTGTGCAAAGCGCAGTTTCGCCGATCGCGATCGCGGGTTGGCGTGCTGTTCATCCGGCTGAGGACCAATCGGCTTCTTGGTCAACACCTTCAGTCCCTCATGATTACGCCAGCGATGCTTCACCAGGCGGTCTTCGAGACTATGAAAACTAATGGCCCCAATGCGTCCGTTGGGGGCCAACCCATCCGGGGCGCGATCGAGCCAAGTTTCCAAACTCTCCAACTCCTGATTCACCGCAATGCGTAGGGCTTGAAAGACCCGAGTGGCTGGGTGGATTCTACCATAGCGATAGCGGCGAGGAACCGTGGCGGCGATCGCCCCAGCCAATTGAGTCGTCGTCAGAAACGGTCGTTGCTGCACAATGGCCCGGGCAATCCGTCGCGAGAGACGTTCCTCACCATAGTGATAAAACAGATCCGCCAAGGTCTTCTCATCGGAGTGATTAATCAACTCCCCAGCCGTCAGCGATTGACGGCAATCCATACGCATATCCAGCGGGGCCTCCTGGCGGAAACTAAAGCCCCGTTCCGGGATATCCAACTGACCCGAACTGACCCCCAAATCAGCGATAATGCCATCAAACTGGTGGTCTGGATAGGGAAACTCCGCAAAATTGCCGCGCCAAAACGAGACGCGATCGCCAAACTCCGCCAAATTCTGGCCCGCCGTCTCCAACGCCATCTCATCCCGGTCCAAGGCCAGCACCTGCGTCTCGGGGGCCGCCTGCAAAATCAGGCCTGTATGGCCCCCCGCCCCCACCGTTGCATCCAGATAGCGTCCCCCAGGCCGAACCTGGAGATACTCAAGAATTTCGCGGGCCAACACCGAAATATGTTGGAACGGCGTCGAAGTGAAATCCGTAGAATTTTCTGCAATCTCAGTCAAGCTAATCCCCCATGTTCCCTATAATAAGGGCAACGTTGAAACAAAACGATACATCGAAAATACAGCGAAACGGGACAGTTACGACCCGCAACCAGCCTCTTAAACGCTAACAGCTTTCGCTGAGACAAACCCAACCTGATACGTCCTAACCTTATGCCTAACCTCGAAACTCGAACCGAACCGATGGTGCTGAATATGGGACCGCACCATCCCTCAATGCACGGCGTTCTACGTCTGATTGTCACCCTCGACGGGGAAGATGTCATCGACTGCGAACCCGTCATCGGCTATCTTCACCGAGGTATGGAGAAAATCGCCGAAAGCCGTACCAACGTGATGTTTGTCCCCTACGTCAGTCGTTGGGACTACGCAGCGGGGATGTTTAACGAAGCCATCACCGTCAACGCCCCGGAACAACTGGCCGGCATTGAAGTTCCCAAACGGGCCAGCTACATCCGCATGATTATGCTGGAACTCAACCGCATCGCCAACCATCTCCTCTGGCTTGGCCCCTTCCTGGCCGATGTCGGCGCCCAAACGCCCTTTTTCTACATCTTCCGGGAACGGGAACTAATTTATGACCTCTGGGAAGCGGCCACAGGTCAACGACTCATCAACAACAACTATTTCCGCATTGGTGGCGTCGCCGCTGATCTTCCCTACGGTTGGGTTGACAAATGCGAAGACTTCTGCGACTACTTCGATCCCAAAGTGGACGAGTACGAGAAACTGATCACCAATAACCCCATCTTCCGCCGCCGCATCCAGGGACTCGGCGTGATTAGTCGTGAAGAAGCCATCAACTGGGGTCTCTCCGGTCCGATGCTGCGGTCTTCAGGCGTGAAGTGGGACTTGCGTAAAGTCGATTCCTACGAATGTTACGACGAACTCGATTGGGACGTTCACTGGGAAACCGAAGGGGATTGTTACGCCCGCTATCTGGTGCGGATTCGTGAAATGCGCGAGTCGGTTAAAATCCTCCGTCAAGCCCTCAAACAACTGCCTGGCGGTCCATTTGAGAACCTAGAAGCCCGCCGCATGGCTGAAGGTCCCAAGTCAGAATGGAACGACTTTGACTATCAGTTTATGGGCAAACGGATTCCCCCCACCTTCAAGATTCCTGAAGGGGAACATTATGTACGCCTCGAATCTGGGAAAGGCGAATTAGGGGTATTCATTAAAGGAAATAACAACATCTTCCCCTGGCGGTTCAAAATTCGCGCCGCTGACTTTAATAACTTGCAAATTTTGCCCCACATCCTACGCGGGGCCAAAGTGGCCGATATTGTCGCGATTCTCGGTAGTATCGATGTGATTATGGGGTCTGTCGATCGCTAACCCCGCCTTAAAACCTCCCCCCGTCAGCTATCCCTGGCGGGGGTTTCGCGTTTTTGGACTCGTTAACGGCCCGAGGCCCGCTTCCAACTGGCCCGATAGGCGGCAGATTTCTCCAAGCGACAAGGATAGCCGGCCCGTCCATCAATCTCCCCGAGACAGGCGAATAACTCATCAAAGCGCAATCGGAGTTCCGGATGACGGCGTACAATCTCCTGGGCGCGGGGGCTATCGAGGGAGATTTGCACCTGGCGCGATCGCAAGCTGATACAATAGTCGATTCCCGGCTGAAGTTGATGCCGTTGCAGCAAATTGTTGAGTTGCTGGGACGTTTGCATCAGACGCACCCGTGACGACGCTTCTCGGGTTGCGTCATTGTCTTCTTGAGTTAATGCCCGCCAAAACTGACGTAGGCGATCGCCGACTCCCATCACGTTACCCGCACTCCTTACTACAACTTCAGGTTTTTGTCAAGAGATAGACGTTGATATTAACCCAGTCCATCTCCTGCCACCCTCTCCGCTGTCCAATTGTAGCGGTTTCAGCCAGCCTCTTGCCTCAAAGCGGTGCGTTCCGGCAGTTTGATCCGAGTCGCTTGAAGCCAAAAATTGAATGCAGCCGGGACGCACCCTACCCGGTCCAATTGTAGCCCCTTGCCTCAAAGGTGCGTTCCGGCAGTTTGATCCGAGTCGCTTGAAGCCAAAAATTGAATGCAGCCGGGACGCACCCTACCCGGTCCAATTGTAGCCCCTTGCCTCAAAGGTGCGTTCCGGCAGTT
>NZ_JAWOCL010000106.1:0-5740 GCF_046483825.1 Sodalinema sp. | reverse complement strand
GTTGGCCACCGGGGCCATCGCCGCTGGGACTTTTGGAACGTCCGGGCGAGACGGGATGCGCGGTCGTGATGGCCGTTCGGGGGAAGCGGGACCGGATCAAACCTTGGTTGTGGAGGGCCGGGGGCGATCGCTGCAACTGATGGGAACGCCGGGTCGTGATGGGGAGGATGGACGAGCGGGGGAGGATGCGTATCACTGTTCTCAGCCGAGTAATCCCAGCTATAACTTGCGGGGGGCTGATGGCGGTGATGGTGGCGATGGTGGGACTGGCGGTGATGGTGGCGATGGTGGGAACCTGACGCTGTATTATTCAGATTTGGAGCCGTTACGGGAGATTTATGTGGATGCTCGCGGCGGTGAGGGAGGCTATGGGGGCTATGGGGGCTATGGCGGACGGGGTTGTTCTTGTCGTCGTCGCCGTTGGACTGTAGAGGATCAACGCTATTACTGCACCAGCGGGCGTTCAGGGCGGCGAGGACGCACTGGACGGGCGGGGAATGAGGGGGACCCTGGTCAGTTGCGGATTGTGGCGGGAACGACCCTTCTGGAGCCGGAACAGCCTTCGGCGGAACGTTCGTTATCGGCGTGGGTTGATGGCCCCATTGATTTATCGAAGAATGTCTGGGTTCGTCGGCGGGGGGCGCGATCGCTCTTGGGGCCGGGATCGGTTATTGCGGATGAGTATGAGGAGTTTGTTGAGCGTTTAGAGCGATCGGTGGCGGTGGTCTGGAACAGCGATCGCCGGCCGTCGGATTTTGCCGATCTCGAGGTTCGCGTCAGTTTGAATGATGATGAGTCGGTGGCGATGACTCTTCCTGAACCGCTCTGGATTCAGGGGTCTTGGCAGGAGGAGGAGCAGATCAGTATCTATTCTGTTGATTACAGTTTACGGCGCAGTGAGGCGACAGAGTTGGCGATCGCCGATGCGAATCGCAATCCTCGGGAGTTTAATATTGCTGTGGTCGATACCGCTCAACAATCGGAGGTGTTGGAGACTGAGTTTGCGGTCAAGATTCGCTCAACTCAGTCTCGGGCCGGGTTCCGTCATGTCCGGGACTATCGAACTCGCTTTGAGGGGGATCTTCCGGCTCATTTGGTGTCTCAGGACTATAACCGCTTTGTTCTGGATTTGTCCCGTTTACCCCTAGAGACGCGGGATTTAACGTCTCGCAGTCAAGTGGAGGTGGAACTGATTGTCACTCGTCGTTTGGGAGAGTATGAGGCGGAACAAACTCTACTTTGGCAAGGGCAACTGGATTGATCATCGAGCATTAAGGCGGTTTTGGGGGAGTTTGTTCGGGTTTTCGGGAGTTGCTGTTTCCGAGGTTCGGCGCGATCGTATGTCCCAGATTTCGCCCCTACAGCCATCTGTGACACGACGTTTTAAAAATGGTATCAACAGGAAAATCAATCGTCAAGATCGGTCGATTCTTCTTCGTTGAGCTTATAGCGATTATAGATTTTCTCGCCCCTAGACTCAATCACAAAATCAAAAACTTTAACATGGTTTTCGTCAATTTTGTCAAAAAATTTGCCGGTAACAAATTCTTTTTGTCCAGGATTAAGTTCGTAGGTCAGATCGGTGATACCGTCTGTGTAGGAATCTTCGAGAGTTATGCGAACAAGCTCTTTGTCGATCAGATCAGCTTCTTCCTTCGTGATATTTTCAAAATTGATGTCAAGCGATTCACATATATCTAAGATTAAGCTGTCTACAGACGGTTCAGCCTCTTGGTTTTCTGGCTTAATTTCTGACTCGTCATCTCCTGGGAGAACGCCAATTTTTAGTCTGTCAGACTCGGCATCATAGCCAAAACACATAACGACATCTTCGTCGTTCCAAGTCCCCAGACATTGATTGTTTTCTTCTTCATAATAAAAGAAAGTAAATTTTTCAATTATCAAGCCATATTTGTTGTTGATAAGCTCTTTCATTTTTTTCTTTGCCAGATTTTTGTTGATCGTCTTGGTGATAACTTCAAAAGCTGTGGCTACAAAAATATTAAGCAGGGCTTTAGCTAACCAGCCTGCGCCTTTGATGATGTTAGTTAGCATGAGATGTATTGAGTTTCTGCTTGATTCTCTTGGATACGATTTGTCAATGACCTTGCCAGACATCTGACACCGAGGAGGGCGAACGGCCTCCCCTCCACGGTCGGGGTTAGGGGTGGGTTCCCCTACAGCCACCTGTGGCACGAATGAATGAAAATTGCTAGAACTCTTCTCTGGAGACAGCCACCCTGCTATTTCTTATTAGTTTGAAGAAAGTTGGATTTTGAAGTTTTCATCAAAATCGCTGTACTCCAAAACTAAATCTTGAGAGGATTGCGGAATCTCAAAGGTTATCCATCCTCGTGTTTGTTCTTGAGATGAGAGACGTTCAAAAACGGGGAATTTAGGACCTTTAATTTTTGTCCACTCCGGCTCATACACAAATCCTTGTCCGTCTTTTAGCTTAAAACTCATTAAGCCAACAGACTGAAGCTCGGATGATTTATTCTTCATGGATACATCTAATGAGAGATAAACATGGTTGTCTTCAGGTTCATAGAATTGATTGTATTCTGCTGGATACTCAATAGAATTGACTCTGACGTTGTAATTCCTTGAATTGTAGGCAAGTGGTTGTGATGTCTCTCCCTGTCCCGCAATCGCTGAAATGATTTGATTCATGTCAACATCTGGATTTTTTTTGTTGATATACGCTAAATAGACTAAGACAACTTTTTCATCTTTTTGAATCACGGAGATATCTATGCCACCAAAATCCTCAAAATCTCCGTCCTCTATTTTGCCACCAAGCCAAATATAAGGGCCAGAAATATTTGCAAATTCTTTAAATTGAAGAATCTCTGAATCAACTTCGTCTAATAGGTCTCCCAGAGCTTGAGTTTTGAATAAAATCTCATAGAGATCTGACGACTCTAAAACGCCCTTACTCGGGAATTGAGAGATAACTTCATCACTAGCCACACAAAGCAGATCGACTTGTTCTGGCAAATTTTCTGCCTCTTTAACGTTGACAAAAAATTTGGATTCACTCCCCAAAAAACCACAAGAATTTGCCTCGCCCTCAAGCTCCGAGAAGTCTATTTCTGTATAGTTGCCCAATAGGTTTTGTGATAAAGTAGTAAATAAATCGGGTTCACCAGCAAAGGCAATTAAGTGAGATGTTAGGGTCAGGAAAAGGATTATGACGCTAAGTAAGAGTTTCATGACACTTGGTATTGGTATGGCCAGATAACCACTAAGCTACCATGTTTTTTATAGCAACTGAGTCATGTTATATTTTTTAAAGATTTAAGGAACCGATTTAGGATCGACCAAGGTGATAGCGATCGCCTGTCCGAGTACAGCGCCTAGAGCGCGTTCAATTTCAGCTTGTTTTGATCGCACCAATGACTGCAAAACTTTGGGAACTGAGAGTGTTGCTGTGGTGTCTCTGAGGACTACCAGTTGTGCCTGTTGTCGCAGTAATTCGCGGGTTGCTAACGACTGTATTTGGCGGAGCATCTCTTGCCAAACTGCTGCCATCTGGTCAGGAGGCAATGACATTGGGGGAGGTGGGGGTGGCGGTTCAGGCGGTCGGTCTGTTTTGGGAATTTCTACAATCTCGATGTCAAACGAATACAGGGACTGTTCCTGCTCTAACTCGCTGCGACGGATACGCTTGACCCATTTTCGTTCGATGTATTCATTCCAGCGAAACCTCTGATCCTTGGCGTTCTGCCGTTCTTCATAAGATACGTGAGCGATCGCATAGACGAATGGTTCCTGGGAGCGGGCGATCGCATCGTGCAATACCACCTCAAAATTTTCCACGCGGTCAAACAGTGCCGCAATCAATTGGCAATCTGTGAGAGCGCGGTGAGCGTGACTAACTCCAATACCGTGGTTGAGTGCGGTCTGCACCAAGTTTCTCGGCTTGTCATTCTCGGGCCAGCGGAAATCCTCATAGGTACAAAGCCAGGGTTTACTCAGAGCCGGTAATACTCCTCGTCCAAACCACTGTTTATCAAAGTTGGCATTGTGAGCAACCAGATAATCTATGTCCTTCTGCCATAGCATCAATGTTGACGTGAAGATACCAAGAGGAAGTTCTGGCACCTGTTGAGAAGCCTCTGCTGAGATACGGTTGACTCGCTCCACTGGATTGGAATCAACGGGAAACAATGTCGAAAGCTGCTGGAGAACGCAGCGGTGGGGAACAGAGTAGAGAATCGCCCCGAGTTCGATGACGCGATCGCAACTCGGGTCGAGTCCAGTGGTTTCGAGGTCGAGGATGAGTAACCTAGTCGTCATACTGGAAACCTTAGCGAGCCGAAAGGTTTAAATCACTAATCCGCTGCTGAGTTAAGCGAATACGACAGTTTTCCCAAGCTGCGTTGCCACCCCCCGTCCGTTCAAATCGACAGACGGTGTCTCGATACTGTTGCCATGTGCGTTCCGAGGCATCGAGCAAAGCCGTTGACCTGTAAGCTCGAAAGTTATTGACAATCGAGCGATGTTGGCGCTCAAGGCTTGCCAAATCCTGCCGATGATTGGGATAGTAATTGTACTGGTAAGCGGTCAACTCCTCGGTTCGGACGTTGGTGAGCCTCGTCTGGCAGGTGATCTCGAGTAGGGGGACGATTGACCCGAGTCGGCCACTCACTTCGAACTCGCAGGCCGCATCGCGGTAGTTAATCCAGTCAAGTTGAGCATCAATCAGTAACTCGCGCCGGGGTTCGGATAAATTGCTGATGACTTCGTTGTACATCCAATTGAGTTCGGCATCGGCGGCGGTAAAGGCTTCGTTGACACAGAACGCCATATTTTCTGGGGTGTCGGGCCGAGAACAGGTGGGCCGCTGAGACTGTGCGGGTTGTACCGGGCCGAGCAGGAGGGCGATCGCCCCAACCGCGACCCAAGAGGCCATAGTAAGGTGGGGGGTTGAGCGGCGTGCATTTTGAGAGACCATTTGTCGTCATTTAACCTCTGGGATAGAGTTCTCTTGAAAGAGTTAGGTCAGTCTAGGCAAGAGGGCCAGAACTCAAGCCAGACCAAATGTGAGACTCTCTGCACCGGCTAGGGGGGTTGTCTATTCTGTCGTCCTGGGTCTTTCCTGCCTCTAACTCTAGTTTAGGCTGATCGCCCGCTGAATAGTTACGGATTGATTGTCGATGAAGAATCATAGCTGATTGTTCAGGCGCAAACGGTTTGCACTCTTAGGGGTTTGACTGTGGGGGCGAACGGCTGTTCGCCCCCACAGTCGGGTGTATGGCAAGATGATCGAAAAAGAGGATAAGATGCGGGAAATCCGATCAAGATCTGGCTCGAGTGCATCGATAATCCCATGGCTACCACTGAGTTTAAGGTTGATTTGCCCTCTACCCTTTCTGTGGAGGAAACCAAGGTATTGCTTGCGGTTAAGCTGTATGAGGTGGGTAAGGTATCTGTTGGGCAGGCGGCGGATATTGCTGGCTACTCGAAACGAGCGTTTATGGAAATTTGAGGCCATCACAATGTGCCGATTTTTTCTGACTCACCGGACGAGTTAAGGGCTGATTTAGGGCTGTGAGTCAAGAGGTTATCATTACTGACAGCGGCTGTCTGATTAGTTTGGAGCGCATTGAACGATTATAAATTTTGCGGGTCTTTAGACCATCGGGTGTAATTTGTTGCATTGGACAAAAAATTGTAGGGGAACCCACCCCTAGCCCCTCCCAGGAGGGGAAAATTTTTCGCCCCTACTAATTCC
>NZ_JAWOCL010000035.1:0-11323 GCF_046483825.1 Sodalinema sp. | reverse complement strand
GACAGGAATAACAAAGCTTTTGTTACGCCCTTCTAGAAATTCGTAAATGGGAAGTTTTTTAACTTGCATGGTTTTCTACACCAATGAATTTACGTTCAAGCTACTACAAAAGCGGTGCGTTCCGGCAAGTTGCCAATCTTCGGTCAAGGTTTAAGATGGCTCGATGCCGGGACGCACCCTACCGTTTCGTCTATCATTAACCTGGGAAAGCTCGATGCCGGGACGCACCCTACCGTCAATTGCCCTCGATAAGGGCCGGTGCTCCGGCAATTTCGAGACTGAACTTGTCTTGGTCAATTCCTAATTCAGCACATAATCGACAACATAGGGAAATAACGCTATTAGACGAGTGATTCCCCTCAACAAAATACAAATCTGTAAACTCAAGAGGAAATCGTAATTTATCTCTATTTTTAGCATTTGCAAAGTAACGCGAAAACTCGGGACTTGCCGCAACCAACTTAAACTCGGTTGGCGATTGCTCAAACAAAAATTGACAGATTATGGTTAGAATTTCTCTCCAAGTTTTAACTTGACACTGACGCTCTTCGATGAGTAGGGTTTTCGGCTTCATTCCCCGAAAATCAATGGTCTCGTCAAAGTCATAAAACTCCGGCTCTTCACTATCTTTACTGAATGTTGATTCTGGATACTTCCAAATTTCAATGGCTTTGTTTGCCAATCGGTTGGCTCGATCTATAATTGCTATTTCATTCCAAGATTTGACATCATTCAACGCAAAACTCAAAGATAATTTACTGGTTTTAAAATCAATATCCTGCTTGTCGTTAAAGCTTTTATTTGATAAACTGCTATTTTTTGCCGTCAAACTTAAATTGCCAAGAGTGTGCAGATATTTTCGGTGAATCTCTGTATAGCCATTTCCTAAAGCCGCTTTCCACTCCTGGTTTAGCTTTTGCGGCATAATATGTTCAACTGTCAAGTCTCCGAGATCAACTTTATAAGGCGAATCATGATTCTCTAAATTTTCTAGCAAAAAGTTTCGATTTTTTGCATTCAACTTATAGACTTCTTTATGGATAAGGGTTGTCCTAAATTCTTCATCAGATGGGAATTTTTGTCCGGCTGATTTATTCTTGAGAATAAAACTCATAATCTGGAAATAATCTTTTTCCCAATCATCTTCTTTCTTGATTTCTTTTGAGAGGACGATAAACAACTTGTTGAGTCCTTGAGTGCTGTTTGTGACCAGTATTCGCCGAAAAGCATAGCTTTCTATTAACTGAATAATACGAATAACATCAGATTCTTGTAGGATATTTTGCTCAAATAAATCAAAGACGTCTAACAAGAATGGATAGCAGACTGTAAATTCTAGTCTATGTAAACGGTAAAGTGCTTGATTGATTGCTGAACTCGGATGCTGAGAATTGTTGATAAAATAGCTGTAAAACTCGGAATACTTCACTAAATACTGGAGAAGTTGCGAGCTGTTGTTCGAGAAGTTGGTTTCAGAGTATTTCTTAAACTCGTTGTAAACTGCTCGCTTACTCTTTGTAATGTTTTTCTGTAACTGATACATCAGAAAAACACGAATAAAATTAGCCACGTCTGTTGAAAGACGTTCTAACTGTACCCAATAGGTATTATAAAGCCGTTCTTGTTCGTCCTTACTCAAATTCATTAAGACATAATTTCTGATCAAGTCTCCATCGTTTAGGTCAACTCCAGTCGAGTTTAGGCTTTCAAAAATTAGCTGTGGATTATCAAGATTACTTTCCAGTTCAATATTGACAATTTCTAACTTCTTGAATAATTCAAAAATATCAGAGGGCCTAATTGTTGATTCTGATATTTTTTCATAGAAAAATAGGTAGTTTTGGATGATATTAGAGTCATTCTGTTTAATAGCCTCATCTCTGAATAAACTCTCGAAATAGAGCCTGTCATTCTTATTGGGTTTCAAACGGATTCGTTGTGAGTCTTCCCTGGCTCGCTTGTTGATTAGATAATAATCTAAAATATCTTCTTGCAAATCTTCTTCGCCAGAGGTTTTGTCTGGCTTAACCTTCAAATGATTGACTAATGCCAGCAGGAGGAGCGAGATGGTCGTCAGTCGTTGCTGTCCATCAATCACCATCCATTCTTCCTGATTATTATAGATATTAACTAACGCGCCAAAGAAATGGCTGGGTTTCTCATGGTCTTGTATATATAATAAATCTTCCCATAACTTTTCGCAGTTACTCTTTTTCCAGGCATAGTCCCGCTGATAGACAGGAATAACAAAGCTTTTGTTACGCCCTTCTAGAAATTCGTAAATGGGAAGTTTTTTAACTTGCATGGTTTTCTACACCAATGAATTTACGTTCAAGCTACTACAAAAGCGGTGCGTTCCGGCAAGTTGCCAATCTTCGGTCAAGGTTTAAGATGGCTCGATGCCGGGACGCACCCTACCGTTTGGTCTATCATTAATCTGGGAAAGCGGTGCGTTCCGGCAAGTTGCCAATCTTCGGTCAAGGTTTAAGATGACTCGATGCCGGGACGCACCCTACCGTCAATTGCCCTCGATAAAGCGACGAATCTGCCGCAATACCTCCTCAATCTCCTCGTCATCTGTAAAGTAATGGACACAGGCCCGGACACAACTGGGGTCGAGAATTGTCCGTACCATCACCCCTTGCTCCTGCAAAAACTGTACCAGGCCCTTGTGTTCCCCTGACTCCAAGACAAAGGAGACTAACCCCGCCTCCGGGGGGGCCGTCCGTAAACAGGTGACTTGGGGAATCTCCCTTAACCCTTGCCAAAGTCGTTCACTATTGCGGCAAATTTGCTGATAGCGTTCCGGGGCTGTTCCCCAACTGCGATGAACTGCGATCGCCTCCCGTAAGCCGACATACAACGGATACGCTGAGGTGGCAATCTCATAGCGTTGCGCATCGGCTTTCCAACCGGTGGGATTGCCGGTTCCATCCATGGTAATGCCGCGCCAACCGATAAAGGTGGGGCGCAGACTGGCCATGGCCTCGGGGTGACAGTAAAACCCACCCACCCCAGCAGGACCACAGAGCCATTTATGTCCGGTAAAGGCGTAATAATCGACCCCAGAAGCGGCTAACTGCAACGGTAATACCCCGACAGACTGAGCTGCATCGGCTAAGACGCGAATCGGCTCCCCGAAATCGGTCTGCACCTGACGACAAGCCGCGACAATCTCCTTGAGGGGTAACACTTGCCCCGTATTCCAAAGAATATGACTCAACACCACTAAACGGGTCTTGGGTGTCAAGGCCTGGGCAATCACTTCAACCGCTTTATCGTTGTTTAGGGTGGCTTGAACAGGGCAGATATCGACTTCAATGCCAAAGCGATGTTGAAGTTCCTTTACTGTCGCCACCACCCCAGGATGTTCGCAGTCGGTCATCAGCAGGCGATCGCCCGGCCGCCAATCAATGCCCCAGAGGGCAATATTACAGCCGACGGTGACATCCTCCGTCAGAGCAATGGTGTCTGGGGTAAACCCCAACTCTTGAGCGATCGCCTCCCGCGTCCTGTGGGCGCAATCACTCGCCCAAGCGTTGGCCTGAGCCGAAAATGGACCAATTCGCTGCACCCACTCATAGGCTTGCCCGATCGCATCGATGGCCCTCTGAGACAGGGGACCCTGACCGCCATAATTGAGATAGGTTTTGTTGCTCAGGGCTGGAAACTGTTGTCGTTGTTGTTGAGACACCGTTGCTCTTATTAGTTGTTGTCTTTAGGGATAGAAGCGCGTGCATTCACCAATCTTATCAACCACTCCGTCACGGCCGACGCGAATATAACCCATCGCTGGCTGTTCAATGGGTAACCAGAGATAGTCCGCTTCGTCAGTGGTGGTGTTGGTACTGCCGAGAATAATCGCCGCTCCCTCGCTGAGAAAGCGTACAATCTCACTGTTGGGATTATTAGAGCGATACACATTCAGACCATCGGGGGCTACCACATTACGAGCCAAACTGACATCAGGACACATGGCCGGCTGAAACCCTCGCGCCCTTGCCGGTTGTTGCGCCACCGGTTCATCGGATTCCCCATCACAGACATAACCGGACCAGACATAGCCGCGATCGTTCGGGGTGGCCACCGGCTGCCAGTTTCCGGCTGGGGGCGCGACTCGTTCGAGGGATGTCCCATTGTTGAGAATCGTCAAGACTCGACCACCGGGGGTTTCCCGTAGGTTCAGGCGTGCGCCTGGGGTGCAGACATGGGCCTCGTTGGGGTAAGACTGAGCGATCGCCCCATTAGCCCCTATTAAGACGGTTCCGAGAGCAAGGGGAAGAAAAGCAAGAGGAAATTTCATGGTATCAGGAGCTTCAAGGCTCTTTAACGCAGTTGCTATGAATTTTAGCGGACGTATTGCCTAATCCAAGACCCTTAAGACAGATTGATCAGCCGGCCCCCCTCACGACAGGACTGAGACAGGCCCTCTAATACTCGCACCAATTGCGCCCCCACAGCCCCCGAGGAGCGATCGCAGCTTTGACCGGTTTCAATCCCCTCTAGGAAGCGATCGCAGACCCGTCGCAGGGGTTCACCAGGAGCCACCTCAATCGCTTCGGGGGTAACGGCACTCGGCTGCCATATCCCGGCCTCATCCTGGGTGAGTTGTCCCTGAATCAGCGTCAAGGGAGCGGCCGCGAGTTCGTCAAATACCAGAGTTCCCGCATCTCCCACCACGGCTAAACGTCGTTGTTTATCGGGATTCGCCCAACACAGATGAATCGTCGCCTCGACACCACTGGGATAGACTAATCGCGCCCAGGCGACATCGGCCAAGCCCTCGGGAAACAGATGCTGCGAGGCGGTCTTCCCCTGAGATTGCAACCAAATCTTGCCGGTTCCTTGAACCTGAACCGGAAACTCGGCCAACCAATGATTAAAAATAGCGATATCGTGAATGGCTAAATCCCAGAGAGCATCGACATCATTGCGAACGGGACTTAGATGAGTGCGTGCGGCATAGCCATAGCGGAGTTCCCCCAAGCGACCTTGACGCAGTACCTGCGCCCCCCGTTCCACGCAGGGATGGAAGAGATAGGTGTGGTCGATGTTGAGCAGTCGTTGCTGTTTTTGGGCCAACTCCCACAGGGCGATCGCCGTCTCGGACTCTAAGGTTAGGGGTTTCTCGGCTAAGACATGATAGCCTCGTTCTAGAGCCTCGCGAATGGTCGTTTCGTGATCCGTAGCGGGAGTGGCTACAATCACCCCCTGAGCGGGCAAGTCTTGGGTGTTATGCCAATCTTGGCTCAGCATGACCCCAGCGGCTTCTAGGTTAAAGCGTTGATTGACCGCTTGTAGACGTTGGCGATCGCGATCGACCACTGCCAGCAATTCCCCGTTTGGATGCTCTAAGATATTGCGAATCAGGTGATTGCCCCAACGACCCGCGCCAATCATAATAATTCCTGTCATAAACCCGTCTGAAAACGTGAACTTAAGAGTGAGACACTGGGGACTGTTGGGACGTTTCAGCCGGGGATAAGGCCACAAAGGCCTCTTGGGCCGCCGCCTGTTCCGCCGCCTTAATCGAGCGCCCGGTTCCCCGGCCCAGACAACGGTCATTGAGCCACACTTCAGCGGCGAAGCGGCGATCGCTATTATGTTCTCGCGTCACCTGTTCGACGACACGATAGTCTGGCAGTTGCCGATAATGGCCCTGAGTCCATTCTTGCAACGCCGCCTTATAGTTTTGTCGGGCGGGATCTTGGCGCACTTGTTCAGCGAGGGGACGAAAAGGTTTATCGAGCCAGGGGCGCACCAAACTTGTATCATGGCTACTCAGATAAAGGGCTGCTGCCACCGCCTCTAGGGCATCGGCCAAGCGAGAACTATAGCCGGCCTTATCGCCGCTGGCACTTCCACCGACTAATAAATAGCGCTGAAACCCGTAGGATTCGGCAATTTCGGCTAAGGTGCGATCGCTCACCAGAACCGAACGAATCGCGGCGTAATCTCCCACCTTCGCCTCGGGGTAACTTTCCCAAAGAAACTCGGCCGAGGCCAGCCGAATCGCTGCATCGCCGATAAACTCCAGGCGTTCGTAGTTGCGAGTCGGGGACACCGTCGGATGAGTTAACGCCGTATCCAAAAGATCCCAGTCAATGCGGGAATCTTGAGCTAAACCTAACTTAAGGATGAATTGATGTAGCGCGTCTTGACGCTGAGGAGGCAGGGCAACCATAGGGAGTGAGGGAGAAATCAGGCGATGACAAGGGGTAGAGAAAGTCGTCGTAAGCCGGGTTCTGTTCTATCCCATCGTCGTCAGACGATGAGACGGGCAGTTATCTATCTGGGACGTTTGTTACCAAACGCCTCAAGCGGTTCTCCAACATCGGAACCGGTAAAAGACCAACCGTCGTTCCGGCGACCTTGCACCCACTCGGGGTTTACCGAGCCAGTACCTCTCGATACTGCTGGTGCGCTCTTACCGCACCTTTGCACCCTTACCGGGATCTCTCGTCGCCTCAGCGTCGAGGTCATCCCGGCGGTATGTTTCTGTGGCACTCTCCTCACGCTCGCGCGCACTGGGCGTTACCCAGCAAGTTCGGTCTTTCGGGTGCCCGGACTTTCCTCAAACTGGCTAAAGCGAAGCTCCGCCAGTTCGCAACTGCCTCACCGACTTTCTCTGTTCTTAGTGTGACAGCAGACCGGGTCGGGTGACAAGATGTGGATCGTTCGACCTGACTTTTGGGTCGCTTGCCAGAAACCGGTCTCAAACGGCGGCATGTTCAACGCGAAAGACGTTACTAAACAGGTTGGCGACGATTTGTTTCCCTTCTTGGGTCACTTCGAGGTATTTGAGTCCTTCTTTGATGTAGGGATAGACCCCGTTCCAATAGAACTTCGGATAGCCATTGCGTAGGTCTCCAGGGGTTTTATAGCCAAGAGCCTTGTTGGTTCCCGTCTCTTCAAATTCGTAGAAGAGGGCGCTAATTTTTTGTAGATAACGGGGGTCACTCAGTTGTCCGATCAGATCGGCGGCCCGAACTAAGCCGGGGAGATTACAGGTATCTTGGTGATCTTCTCCGGCTGGAACGGGAAACCGCGTCAGTTCCATGCTGCTGCGGATGAGTTCGGCATCAATGAGGCGATGCCCTCCAAAGCGTTCGTCGATAAACAATTTTCCGCGATCGACATGATAGGGGGTTAGGGCGGCATCGGTTGCCCCCGGTGCCAGGTAGACCATGGTGTCGTCAATCCCGGTTGAATAGAGTCGCCGGGTGGGGTCGTCTTTACGACAGACGCCTTTGACATAGCCGATGTCATGACAGAGCAGGGCGATGGTGAAATGGAGCCAATCCTCGCAGGAGACTCCTCCTTCGCGGATATGTCGTCCCCGGAGGATATCTTGTCCGACTAGGGTGACGAAGATTGTATGTTCGACGTTGTGATAGAGGGCATCGCTGTTGGCGATGTTTTCCAATGCCATACCACCCGCCCAGCCAATAATCTCGGCGTAGTCAGACTTTAGCCCGCCATAGGTGCGGTGGTAGTTGTCCTGAAGTTTGGGGACGAAACGGTCGATGAGTAACTGAGTGGCATTAAACATCGCCTGTTTTCCTTTGCTGTTTCTTGTGGGGGATGTGGGTCACAAGTGATTGTGATGGGCTACTTATCGTGCCCTATTTTAACAAGTTACTTCCCCATCTCGGCGATCGCTCGTGCAAGAAACCCAACCTCGACGCACGGCGTGCAGGAGTCGGTTCAGGAGAGTATAGTCGGCTTCGGTGAGGCGATCGCTCAATAGATAGGAGCGCAATTGCAGGCGATCGGCTTTCGTGAGTTGGCCATTTTCCCAAACTTGGAAGAAAAAGTCAGACAGGGTGGGGAGTGAGGGTAAAAATGAGTTTGTCATTATCTTAAGAGAATCTTCTATCTCTCCAATGATGCGGCCGCCCGTTGTATCTAGCCGCGATCTCGTACAGGAGTGTGAGTAATTGCGATCGCCGCATCAGGTAATTGGGATCGGTTAAAATCGTGACTGGGATCGCAGAAAATTGGCGATCTCTGTCACAATCATTCTCTCAAATATCTGTAATTGATGTTACAAAAACATCAATCTTGACAAAAAAAAATAGTTCTTAATCGAGTTCTTAATCTATTTAGTTGCGTTCTGTTCTCTTAAGGGTCAGCAAACTTTGACTGGAAAAACAGGAAATCTTGACAAACAAAGCAGCAAAAAACCCAGTTCCGCAGAACTGGGTTTGCCAGGGGGTCCCGGCTGTTCCCTCCTGTTTCCCGTTCTCCAGGCGGCAGAGCCGCTCAGCATCATGTCACGGCACAGCCGTAACACAAGAGAGGACGGCACAGCCGTAACACGAGAGAGAGAGACGGGGAGAGAGACGGGGAGAGACGATGGTTCACTCCTTAGTACTTAGGAACTGAGTCATCAATTTCCTCACTCCAGGCCGCAATACCACCTTTGAGATTGGTTCCCTCGATTCCCGCTTCCTTGAGAATCGATAACGCTTTAGCGGAGCGTCCTCCGAGCTTACAATGAGCAATCAGACGCTTGCCGTCAAGCATCGACTTAATCTTTTCAACCCCGTCACCATCCTCAATCTCAGGCAAGGGAACCAAGGCCGAGCCATCAATCTTACCAATTTCATACTCATTGGGATTGCGAACGTCAACGAGAACAAAGTCATCAGAACCGCTATCAATAAGCGTCTTCAGTTCCGAGACCGTCATTTCTTGAAGATCCATTTTTTGTTTATTTTCCTCTGCTTTAGCCTGCGGAATCCCACAAAACTGCTCATAATCAATGAGCTTGTCAATTTTGGGGCGTTCCGGATTCGGTCGTAACTTCAATTCCCGGAACGACATCTCTAAGGAATTATACAGCAACAGCCGACCACTCAAGGTGGTGCCGCGACCGAGAATAATCTTCAGGGTTTCCGTGGCTTGAATCACCCCAATCATTCCCGGTAGAATCCCTAAGACGCCTCCTTCGGCACAAGAGGGAACCATTCCTGGTGGTGGGGGTTCAGGATATAAATCCCGATAGTTGGGGCCACCTTCATAGTTAAACACCGTCGCCTGGCCCTCAAAACGGAAGATGGAACCATAAACGTTGGGTTTGTCGAGTAAAACACAGGCATCATTGACGAGATACCGCGTCGGGAAGTTATCGGTTCCATCGACGACAATATCGTACGCTTCAATGATATCTAGGGCATTCTCCGAGGACAGGCGAGTTTCATAGAGATGAACATCACAATCGGGGTTAATCTCATGAATGCGATGTTTAGCTGATTCGATTTTCGGTTTCCCCACCCATGAGGTTCCGTGAATCACTTGGCGTTGTAGATTCGAGTTGTCCACAACATCGAAATCCACAATGCCGAGGGTACCGATTCCAGCAGCAGCGAGATAAAGCAATAAGGGAGATCCGAGTCCCCCGGTTCCGATACAGAGCACTTTGGCGGCTTTCAAACGCTTTTGCCCTTCTAATCCAACTTCTGGCAGGATTAGATGGCGTGAATAGCGTTCATAGTCCGCATTCGTCAGTTGAATTTGCTCTAAGTTTGGATTGAGCATGATGATGGGTCTAAGACTTGGTAGAGTCGAGAACGTTGTATGATCCAGTGTATTATTCTAGCGACTGCGATCGCCTTCCCTCGATCCCGTCACGGAACGTTAAGCGCGAGCGATGGAACCGTCAATGGAACCGTCAATGGAACGGTCGATGAGAACCTCCTGAAACTGCCGCCTCTCATCCAATCGCCAGCAACGACTGTCCCCGGCTTGGCCATCACGAACAGCCATAATCAGATAATAGTACTCTGGCCAGGCCCATTGGCGATCGCACTCGGAGGGAATTGCCTCATGATTCGGATGAGAGTGATAAATCCCGAGAATCTGCCAACGGCGATCGCGGGCCGTCTTCTGAGCCGCTAACATCAGTTCTGGGGCAATGGTATAACGGCGTTCGGAAGTCGTCGAGTCCTCAACATCCTCAAACTGCACCGCCGACTCCTCATCCCAAGCATTCTCAGCGGGCCAAACCTCCGTCACCCGAGCCTGTTCCCCTTCACAAGTTCCCAGCAGCAAACCACAGCATTCACGGGGATAAGCCATTTCCCCATGACGGTGAAGTTCCTGTAACTGTTGGCTGGAGATGTAAATCATCATTAAATTTCGACACTTGAAAATTGACAAAAAAAGCCAATAAACCCTGTCAAGACATGGATTTAGCTATTTTAATTTGTATTATCTGAAGTAACCAAGGGTACGACTCAGCTCGAAGAATCCACCCACAAGGGAAACCCCCCACCACTGCCTATTCCCTGTTCCCTATTCCCTCTCCCCTCAATATCCCAACAACGCATTCCAAGTCATCGGTCCAACCACCCCATCAACCGAGAGGCCCGAACGAGACTGGAAGCGTTCCACCGCCGCAATCGTCGAAGATTGATAGATGCCGTCAATTTCTCCCTGATAGATGCCTAAATCTTGTAATAACAGTTGCAGTTCCACCACAGCAGACCCCTCATCGCCAGAAGAAAGCACCGGCAAATTGCGACTCGCTGGCGTTGCGACAGAGTTCGCCGCCGTATTCGCCGTATCGGGAGCTGGGAGCCATTGATTAGAACGGGCGGTGTCGGGGCGAGTTCCCTGGGGCAAAGGGTCATAGACGGGAGTGGCAACGCCGCCGAGGGGAACCGTCGGGAAGAGGCGATTCCAGGTCTGAATGCCAACGACCCCATCCGCGTCAATTCCGGCGGCTTGCTGGAAGGCTGAGACGGCTCTGGCGGTCTGTTCGCCATACTCCCCGGTTACCGTCCCTCGATAGAATCCCATGAGTTGCAACATGGCCTGTAATTCCCGCACTTCGGAGCCGTTGCTGCCAACTCGCAACAGGGGGCGATTCGGGTTGAGATCGAGAGAAGCTTGAGAGAGTTGAATCGATGGGTCTGTTTGGGGTTTTGTCCAAGCGACCTCAGGTATGGCGATCGCCGAGGCCACAACCAATCCCACTAGCAGACGGTGAGATAGGAGTTGGTGATTCAAGATAAGCTTTGGCATAACGAGGAACTCCCAACAGATTGGCAAACCGTGGATTCAGAGGCTTCGAGGCGGTTGTCGGCACACTGATGCTTCGATCCACATTGACATTTTGACATAGGTTTTGACATCGGTTTTGAGAGAGGTTTCGAGAGAGGTTTCGAGAAAGGTTCACAAAGCCCAAGGGTGACTGCCGATTGGTCTGAGACTCATTCTCACGGGTCTCAGGATAATGTAGGGGTTTTGTGGTAGAGTTTTAAGGGACTTGAACCCTGATTCCTAGGGAGTTTGAGAGTTCCCCCGTCGTCGAAAC
>NZ_JAWOCL010000259.1:0-13572 GCF_046483825.1 Sodalinema sp. | reverse complement strand
CGGCCGATTCAGGGCTGAATTGTTTCTGCCATCCTGTTTTCAGTGTGATCCCATTTTTCGAGATGTTTGCTATCGATCTGACACCGAGCAGGGCGAACCGCTATCCCCTCCACGCTCGGGGTTAGGGCGGGGCTCTCGGACAGACATCTATGGCACGACTTCTGAAAATTGGTATGAAAACCCCGATGTTTTAAGGACATCGGGGTTTTATAGCAGTCGCCAGATGGAACAAGACGTCAGAAGAAGATACCAACTCAGATCGATCACATGATGATAACCGGGCTTGATCCCAATGAACTGTCAACTGCTATCACTGTTTTTTAAAAGGGTTTTGATATCGAGTTGAGTCCAACTTAGATTCATCTAAATTGCGATGTGATCGCCGGCTTAGGCTTTGGAAAAGCCAAGTCCATTTTCTTGGGCATACCGCTCCATAAACCGCATGAAGCGATCCCATTCTTGCTCAGATTTAATCGGGTAAATGGCTTCTACGGCTTCGGCTTGACCATTAACAAACTTTCCTTTGACTTCCCGAGTGACCAGTTCCCCTTCTTCGTCAATGAGGTACATACCGGTGATTTCTTCTCCAAATTCAGGGTCGAGGGCTTGCGGGTTTTGGAAGTAAAAAATCGCCCGTCCATTCGATCCATCTTTGGAACGGGTTAAACGCACGTCGGGGACGACGTCTTCTTTAACACCCTTGGCAAATTCAATACGAGCCATACGTTTAACTAGATCAGAAACATCGGCTTCAACTTAACACAGGTCGCGACCCCACGGGTAGTTCAGGGGTTCGGTGCAAGATTCACGTTCTCTTGAGGGTCCATTCACTAACGCTTCGCTTATCACGTCAGAGCCGTCCCATAATCTCGGGTAATAGGGTCGCTGGAAGCCGATTAAAGGCTTTCGCTTGGGCTGCCATGCCGCCGAAGTCATAGCAGGCTCGTAAGGTACGCACGATCGCATCTTGAGCGGTTTTTTGTCGCTGGGGTTGCGATCGCCAACCGTGAAAGGCGGCTAGATGTTGCTCTAAGGCCGCTTCAATATGTCCTAAGCGGTGTTGGGGATCGCATTGAGGATGAACTCCTAAATAGTAATAGGTTAAACCGAGATTGTTATAGGTGGCGTAACGGTCGAAACTCAGGGCCGTTTGTGAGGCGGCGACGTCAATGGCGGTGCGATAGGAGTTGATGGCTTGGTGCAAAATAGCGAGAGCCTGTTCTGGGGGCGATTGTTGGGCCAGATGCCAATAGGCGGTTCCCAGGTTGTTTTGGGTGGCGGCACAGCCGGCGGGAAAACGCTCGGGGGTGCGGTAGGTGAGGGACTCTTGATAGGCGATGATGGCTCGCTGCAAGTTCTCTAGGGATGTCCCGGAGTCGGAGAGGGTCCAGTAGGCGGTTCCCAGGTTACTCTGCAACATGGCGTAGGTCATTTCATCGCGATCGCAGGTGTAATAGGTCAAGGCCGCTTCATAGGCGGCAATGGCTCGCTCTAAGCAAGGTTTGGGAGCTTCAAACTGGGCTAGACTCCAATAAGCGGTACCGAGGTTATTTTGAATCGAGGCCTCTTGAGCTAGACGGGAGGGACTGTCGGCTTGGCGTTGGGACGGGTTCAGGGCTGTTTCAAAGGCGGCGATGGCCTGGTGCCAGTCGTTGGCCTGTTGGCGAGTGCGACCGAGATCAGCCCAGACGGAGCCGAGATTGTGATGGAGGGTGGTTTCAACGTCGGGTTTGGGGACGGTTTCTAGGGTGGCGATGGCCTGTTGATAGGCTTGGAGACTGGCTTCTAATTCCGGCACGCGGCGATCTCGGTGGTCATGGCGACCGAGGAGCCAATGGAGGGTTCCTAGGTCGTTAAAGGTGGCTAGAAGTCGTCCTGGCTCTTCGGGAGGGGAGATCTGCCAAGATTTTAGGGCCTGACGATAGGCGGCGATTCCGACTCGGGTACATTTGACTAAATCGCAGTCTTGTTGGAGGCGATCGCGGTAGAGGTTCGCGAACTCCTGATATTGGATGGCCAGGCGATCGCCCGGAGGTCGTAAACGGTGCAGCCGTTCGATTTGCTGTAAGCGGTCTAGGGGCTGATGTCCGGGTAGTTCATCCTGGGTGATGGTAACCAGTTGCACGAGAGACCTGGGAACAAATTGCCACACCATTGGCTCTGAAGAGCCTGTTGAGAGAGAGCCTGTTGAGGGAGAGGCTGAGGCGGAAATGCTAACGGTTTCTTGGGGAACGGTGTTTTGAGGTCTGGGAGGGGTGGCGGTTTGGGCGCTGGGGCTAGAGTGGTGAAGCGGACGCTGGTAATGGCTGGGTAGGGGTTCACTACAAAATTCAAAGACTCCGGTACAAGATCGCCAAAATTCTGGAGCGGAGTGTTGAATTTGGTAGAGCCAGGGTCGAGAAATCCAAAAGACTAAACTGCCAAGACTCTCGTCAGAGGTTTCAGCATCCAATTGGGATAACTGTTGAGGAATTTCTCGTAGTTGCCGCAGAAAAGACCATTGTAAGTTGGCAGATTGACGGGTAAAGTCTGCAATTCCCAAGAGTTGTAAACAAATGGCACTACTGCCTGAGATTTTTTGAGGTAATCCTTGACGGATCTGCTCTAAAATTTGGGTTTGTGTGGGAGTCAGTTGAATGCTGGCTAAACAGGTGGACTGACTTAAATCGGCTTCTGATTGTAAGGCAATGGCTAACTCACTGGCATGAGTTTTATCATCACAGACCGCTAAAAAGATCTGCCGACGCAATCCGAGGGCGATCGCCAATTTCAGGCGTTGATAGACCTGTTGATTCCAACTCGATGGCTCCGGTGAGGTGACACCCGAAGCCATCAATGAACTTGGCGAGAGAGCAAGAGGCACAGACATAAACGGGTTTGAAGGAACGAGGGATGGCCAAAACGATTGCACCGGCTAATCCCTATTTCATTCCTGGAGTTCCCTGCTCAGGATAGTCTTGGCTTCACTCTTCGCTCCAGACGATTCTGGCAAGAGCGTCATCAGGACACTTCCTGGGGTGTTAATGGACGGTCTTCGGGGAGTCTCACCTCTTGGGCTAGGGGTAAGTTAGCGAGAAACTCTCGATCCTCGGTGATATGGGGAAATTTCAACTGAGAATCGGGAATGCCACGCTCAACTTGTTCCTGTCGTAGCAAGTCGTAACTTCCTGGCTTTAATAGACGCAGCCGTGGTGCGGGAATGTCACTACCCCGAGAAATTTGATAGTGGGTGTTTTCGGCGGCGAGTTGTTCATCAAAGCGACGCAAGAAGGCAACGGGATCGCTGAGTTGGTCGCCTGGGGCGAGTTCGATATTGACTAAATAACGGGCGGGAAATTCATCGCCGGATAGGGTTAGGCAAAAGTCCTCAAAGGTGATGCCAAATTCGGCTTGTAGGCGATCCATGACACGGGTGGCATGGTCTTCGGTGGTTTTTTCGGTGGTGGAGGACATCATGCCGCCGCTGCGGTGTTTGAAGACAATGAGGGGGGCTTGGTTATAAAAGCCAACGACTTCGATGATATCGCCGATGTCATAGCGGAAAAAGCCGCCATAGCTACTGAGGAGGATGCGATAGCGTTCTCCAATTTTAACTTCACGGGGAAGTAGGGTTTGGGGCTGCTCGACGTGCCATTGAGATTCGGGGATAAATTCAAAAAAGCCGGTTTCTAGGGAGAGAATACTGCCGTCGGTGTCGAGATCGGGGTAGATGCTAAAGGTGCCTTCGGCGGAGGAGAAGACAGCACCAAAGATGGGGGTATCGCCGAAGTATTCGGGGAAACGGCGGAAGTAAAAGTCGGAGGTTCCTCCTCGGGCGGCGGTGACGAAAAAGGACTCAGGCCAGACCTGTTTTGGGGTGAGTCGGCCGTCTTGTTGCAGCACCTGACGTAGCTCGGCGGCGCGTTGGGGGTCAGGACTAAGGAGGGACTCAAGGGTGGGGCGTAATTCGGGTTCTAGGGGCAGCCAGGAGGCGATGGTTCCCTGTTCGATGTCTTGGATCATCTCTTCGCCGTAGCGTTCGAGATAGTTGCACATGCGCAGGATCAACATGGGAAAGTTGGCAATCATGCCTCGGGTGCTGCGATCGCTGACGGCGAAGAGAATGGCGATGTAGTGACGGGCGACGCTATCGGCGGGGAGGAGGCTTTCAAAGGGATTGGCGAAGAGGACTTTATAGAGTCGTTCGTCCATGCGCATGACACCGACACTGGCGGGGCCATAGTTGATGCCGCCTTCGGTGGTTCCCCACATGAGGGCGGAGTTGGTGAGGAGGAGTTTGCCGAATTTCAGCCCCCGACGTTGTAGGGCCTGTTGGACGAAACCCATGCTGGTGAGGTTGGCTCGACGTAGGACGGTTTGGGATTTGCGGCTGGTGGGGATGAGTTTTTTCTTGCCGGTGGAACCGCTGGTTAGGGTGATATAGACGACGGGATCGGGGAGGAGGACGTTGGTTTCTCCTTGGGCGATGCGATCGATGTAGGGTTCGTAGCTGGCATAGGGGAGAATGGGCATTTTTTCCCGAAATTCAGCGACGCTTTTGATCTCGGAAAATCCGTAGTCTTTGCCAAATTGGGTGTCCTGATAGTCTCGCAATAATGTCAGTAGAAATTTGTCTTGGACTTGTTCAAGGTTGCGGGTTTTGCGAATAAATCGTTCTCGAAAAAAGCTGGTAATTAGGCTAATGAGAAGTAGGGTCGGATTCGCCATGTTTTCGCAGAGGCTGAAAAAAACTCGATTATTATATCGCAGTGTTGGAGCAAAATTTGCGCAACATTGGCGATGTGGGTTAAGGCAAGATTTTAGGGATGTTAGGGGCTGACTCGTTGGTGTAGGGCGACTAGGGCGGATTGGACTCGCGCCATGAGGGATTTGGCGGCTTGTTTGGAGCCAGTCTTTTCTAAATCGGGTTGGACGGCGATCGCCTCGCCGATACAAACTGAGACATCACAACGAAATTTCGGGGTGCCGCTACTGTAACGAATGCTGATGGGGACAATCTGAAGCCGACTCCCTGGGGTGGCCTGGCCAGAAGTATGCTCCTGATTCTGCTCGTCAAGGGGCTGCTCACGGTTGGCCTGGCTGCGAACGGCTTGAACGGCTAAACGTCCTAAGCCGGGTTTCATGGTATAGACTTGTTCGGGATCCGGTTGGCATTTCTCTAGGTTTCGTTTGATAAAAAAAACGTTCCCTTCGGGAAAAATCACTAACATCTGTTGATGGATGAGTAATTCTAAGCCATGACGTAAACTGCCGATTCCGGCTCGCCCGAGATCGACGGGGAATGCCCCGAGACGTCGCACGAGACAGCCTTGGAGGCCTTGGGTTTCGTTGGCGGAGGTCATGAAATGAGGATGTTTGCCGCTGATGGGGTGGCCGGCGGCGTAGGCGACGAGAATCGGGTCCCAGCGGGAGCGGTGGGTGGGAGCGAGGATTGTGGCGCCGGATTGGGGTAGGTTCTCTTGGCCGCTAATGTGGATGTGGCGGAAGTAACTGGGTAAGACGAGATAGCGGGCCAGGGGATAGAGGATGGCGGTGAGCCAGGGTGAGACTTGGGAGGAGACGGAGGTGGGGTGAACCGGGGAAGACATGGAGGGATTGGCAGATGCGTTGGGGGGTGAGGTGTTGGGCAGGTAGGTGCTGACGTGAGTGTCGGAATCCGGTTGGGCGGACGAGTGCAACTGAGTCATGGATTTGGGGGAGAGGTGACGACAGAATCGGATCCGGTTGGGGGAGTGAGAACGGGTCTCAGGGTCACTCTAGCTAAGGTTGGCTTGGGCTGAGTTGTTTTTAGGTTAAGGGGATCTCGTCACGGGGAAATTGCTGGTTCAGCCAGTTTGTTGGGCTGTCTGAACGCTGGGTTTGGGCGGGCGACGCTGTGCGAACCAGTGGTGCAGTTGTTGCCGGCAAGACTGCTCTAGGATACCACCGATGACTTGGGGGGTATGGTTCGAGACGCGGCTGTTGGGCAGGTTGACGACGGTACGGATGGCGCCGGTTTTTGGATCGTCGGCGCCGTAGATGAGTTGGCTAATGCGAGACTGGACGATCGCCCCGGCACACATGGGACAGGGTTCGAGGGTGACGTAGAGGCGACAGCCTTGGAGATGCCAGCGGTTGAGGAGGCGGCCGGCGTCTCGTAGGGCGAGAACTTCGGCGTGGGCGGTGGGGTCGCGATCGCGCTCTTTGCGGTTACTGGCACGGGCGATGAGTTGATTCTGGGCATCGACGACGACCGCCCCGACGGGAACCTCTCCTTGTTCTCCGGCTTCTTGGGCCAGGTTCAGGGCGTAGTTCATCCATTGTCGATGCTGCTGGAGTTCTTGCATGGTCTGAGTTTTCCCTCGCTAGTGGCGGTCTGGGAGGGGGTCAACTTGGGCTCGCCAGAGGAGGCAGTCGCCGTGATAGTAGCCGCGATGGGTGATGCGGACGCGATCGCCGGGGTTGGCCTGTCCTTGTTTGAGTTGATGCTGCTGGGGGTTGTAGGGAACGATCGCGTCAATGTCGCCAATGGGAATTAGCCCCCAATCTTCTAATAGCTGCTGCAAGGGACGGATGAGGGGCAAGATATTCTTGGCCGGAAGCTGCGGGTTTTGCTGCACCCTCGCGGCGGCGGTGGGCCAAAACCGCAGGAAGGATTCGAGTTGCTCTAAACTCTCCCGTTGAAAGTCCTGTTGCAGTTGGCTCGATTGTTGGTCGAGTTGGGCTTGCAGCCGTTGGTATTCTTGTTTGAGGGACTCCCCATCCCTCAGGTCAGAGTCGCCGGTTGCGGTTACGGTTGGGTTGGACGGGCGATCTAGGGCGGCGATGAGTTGACTGGGACTGAGGTTCAATGCCTGACTCAGTTGGCAGAGAACTCCCCAACGCAGGTTTGAGAGCGGCCCGGTTCGCACTTGTCGTACTTGCCATTGGGAGACGGCGGCGCGGCGGCTGAGTTCCCGAAAACTAGAAATTCCCGCCTGCGTCATGAGGGTACGCAGGCGGTCGGTTCGATTGGTGGTGGATTCAGTGGCGGATTGAGATTTGGTCATCCGTCAGAGGGATTGGCTGATTGGGCTTTAGCCTTCGAGGAGGCTACGCAACATCCAGGCGGTTTTTTCGTGGATTTGCATCCGTTGGGTGATGAGGTCGGCGGTGGGTTCGTCGTTGGCTTCTTCGACGATGGGGAAGAGGCTGCGAGCGGTGCGGACGACGGATTCTTGGGCTTCGACCAGTTGTCGAATCATCTCTTTGGCGGCGGGGACGCCTTCGGGTTCGGCGATGGAGGTGAGTTTGGCGTACTGGCTATAGGTTCCGGGGGCGGCGTAGCCGAGGGTGCGGATGCGTTCGGCGATTTCATCGACGGCCATGGCCAGTTCGGTGTATTGTTCCTCGAACATGGTATGCAGGGTTTGGAACATGGGACCGGTCACGTTCCAATGGAAGTTATGGGTGGTGAGGTAAAGGGTGTAGGTGTCGGCGAGGAGGTGAGAGAGTCCTTCGGCGATCGCTTTGCGGGATTTCTCGTCGATACCGATTTCGATGGGCATGGTGGGCATACAATAGGCTCCTAATGAATGGTTGAGATCTGGGATAGGGTGAATGCTTTTGTTTGGGGCGTTACACCCTACTGTTACAAAGTTTAAGCTAATTTTGCGGCTTCATGTCTCTATCGGAGGTGGGAAGCCCAACGCGGCGGTTCAATCGATAGGGGGAGATTGGGGCTAAGCGAGGTGCATTTTGAGGACGGCTTTGGGGGCGCGACGCACTCGACAGCGTATGGTCTGATGGCCGAGTCGTTGACAGGCTTCGTAGCGATGACAGCCGGAAAATCCGTAATACTGTCCGTCTACTTCGAGAACGTCGATGGGTTCCTGGAGACCGATTTCGGCGATGGAGTCCATGAGGGCTTTGACTTTGTTGGGGTCGTTGGCCCGAGGGAGGGGACGGCGAATTTGGGCGATGGGGATGTCTTCGAGTCTCATGGGTGCTGCTCAATCGGGCGGGGATGAGCGGTGATGATTGACTATCACTTCTAAAGTGTACTCATAATGATTATGGATTGTCAAGATTGGGGGATAAGTTTGACGATCGCGGGCAGGAATGGGCAAATTAACGGTAAGATGGGATACGGTTTTAATGCGGTGGGCGCGATCGCAGCCGGCCGTGAAAAATATTTTTGTAAATCCCTCGGAGTTCAGATCATGGTAGCCCTTAAACTTGTCGTTTACGCTGTTGTCGCGTTTTTCGTGTTGTTGTTCGTGTTTGGATTCCTTTCGAGTGATCCGGCACGGAACCCTGGACAGCGGGACGTGGAATAGAGATTGATCTCAAAAGCTGTGAAACGTGCCTGAATGACGTTGCACAGCCATGAATCGATAACAAATAGGTGGGGTGCGGGTTCCTCGCACCCCCCTTGCTGTCTGGGGGCGATCGCCAGTACTCTAATCAACGCATCCTCCATATGATTGGCTGGCCTATGGGACTCACTCAACCCGTTACGATGACATCGATCTTTTTGCGTTTCGTCAGATGACTTATCCGGCGCCTCCCCCCACCCCTGCACCGATGGTTCAGGTTGCTATGGACAAGCAACTGAAGTCATCTCCTGAGTTGGATCTCGGACAAGTCAATGAACTTGCGTCGAAGATGTCGCCTGGGGATGAATCGGCAAGGACGTTGACTGTTGAGCGGGCGATCGCCCCTCCTGAACCCAGTCCAGTTCCGATGACCCGTCCGCCTTTAACCATTCCGCCCCTCACACCGAGTTCTGGGATGTTTCCGGTTCCAGATGAGGAGGGGGATGAGCCAGCCTTTAAACCCTTGTCAGAGGACAATCTTGAGGTCAATGGGCAAACGTTACAGGGACCCTTGGAACTTGAGACGCCGATTGAAGTCACGGCTGATTATCAGGAGTTTGACGAGCGGCGGCAGATTTTTACGGCGGTGGGTAATGTGGTGATGCGCTATCGGGATTCGGTGCTAGATGCCGATCGCCTGGAGGTGAATCTACTGACGCGGATGGCGCGAGGCCAGGGGAATGTCGCCTTAGCTTTGCCGGGACAAGTGCTGCGAGGAGAGGAGTTTCGCTATAACTTTGTGCAACAAACGGGGGAAATTCGGCAGGCCCGGGGGGAAGTTACCAGTGAGCGGCGTTTGGGGAGTGCGACGGAGGCCGAGATTGGTTTGATTGAAACCCCTGGTAGCACTCTGTTGCCGGTGGCGGTGGATGCGCGGGGGTTGACGGATGCGCCTCAGAGTAATCGCATTCGCGATCAGCAGCCGTTGCGGGTGAGTCCGGGGGGGAGTATTGAGTTAGGGGTTGGCGGTGGCCAGGGACTTCCTGGTACTCAAGGCGCGGGAACGATTAATAATTTCCGTTTTGAGGCGGGCGAGGTGACGTTTACGGCCCAAGGCTGGGAGGCGGAGGATGTTAGCATCACCAATGACCCGTTTTCACCGCCTGAGTTGGAGATTCGGGCCGATCGCGCCCGGTTAAGGAGTATTGATCCGCTGCGGGATGAGTTGCGCCTGGAACGGCCGCGATTGGTGTTTGATGATAATTTTTCGATTGGGATTCCGCGACGACGGTTTATTTTCGATCGCCGGGAACAACAGGAGCCGTTTTTGCAGATTGGCTATGATGGGCGCGATCGCGGTGGCTTGTTTGTGCAGCGGCGGTTCAATTTGGTGGATACGCCGGTGTTTTCTCTGAGTGTCACCCCTCAGTATTTTGTGGAACAGGGGATTCGTGATGGCAATTTTGTCAAGTTAGATAACTTTGGTACGGTGGTGCAGGCTCGGGGCCGTTTTTCGCCGACGACGATTCTGACGGCGGATGTGGATGTGCTGAATCTGGATTTTGCTGAGTTTGATTCGGAGGAGGATTTACGGGCCAGTGCGCGGTTGTCGCAGTTGGTGGGGGATCATACGCTGACGGGGGAATATGGGTTCCGCGATCGCCTCTTTAATGGGTCGTTGGGCTTTCAGACGGTATACAGTAGTTTTGGGGCGGTGCTGTCATCCCCTCAATATACGTTGGGGTCGACGGGAATTTCTCTGAATTATCAGGTTGGGGTGAACCGGATTGAGTCGGATACCGATGATTTAAGTCTGTTGGAGCCGATTCGGGAGAATAATCGGGCCTCTTTGACGCGCTATCAGGGGAGTGCGGTGTTGCGGCGCGGCTTTACCCTCTGGCAAGGGGAGGCGTTACCGCCGACGGCGGAGGAGGGGTTACGCTATACTCCCGTGCCGGTGGTTCCCTTTGTGCAGGCCTATGTGGCGGCTCGGGGCATTGCTGGGTTTTATAGTAATGGGGATTCGGAAACGTCGTTACAGGGAACGGTGGGGATGCAGGCCCAGTTTGGTAATTTTTCCCGCAATGTCTTGGATTATACGTCGCTGAATATTGAGTATTCCGAAACCTTGGGTTCGGGAGAATCGCCGTTCTTGTTTGACCGCATTGCTGACCCGAGGGTGTTACGCTTGGGCCTAGTTCAACAAATTTATGGGCCGTTTCGGGCTGGGGTGCAAACGTCGATTAACTTGGATTCGGGGGAGAATTTTAGTACCAACTTTACGCTTGAATATAGCCGCCGCACCTATGGGGTGACGATTTTTGTGAATCCGCAACAGGAGATTGGGGGGTTGAGTTTACGGATTAGTGATTTTGATTGGAATGGCAACACGCGATCGTTTAGCAATCCTGAACGCTGTGCGGTGCGGGGAGGGTTGCGGTGTACTCGCTAGGGTTGAGATGGTTGTTTGAGTCGATTGTTCATACCTTTGAGACAAGCATTGGTGCGGGATTCTACGGACAAGGCAGCACGACGAGAGGCGATCGCTCTCCTGAGGTATTATGGCTTCGATTTAGCGGGGGAGACGGCGGAGGGGTTTGTGGAACGCTGGCGACAGGAGATTCCTGTGCATTGGTTGCGCCTGGCGATTCTGGAGGCGTTGTATCAGGGGCGCTATAAGGGAGTTTCGGTGAATCAGTTGTTGGTGTTATGGCAACGGCGGGGGATGCCGGTGCAACATTTTAATGGTGAGTTTGAACGGTTGATGTGTGGGAGTTTGCCGGGAGTGGTGCGGCTAGAGGAGGAGATTCCTGAGGCTGAACCGATTGAGATGGAGGAGTCGTTACCGGAGGAGGGACGAGAGATGGGACTGCATGAGCCGATTAACCCGTTTCGGCCGTCTGAGGGGCGATCGCCGTTATATGAGAAGTTACAGCATTTGGCGCAACCGGAGCGGGATGAGGATACTTTAAACTAGGGGTTGGTGAGGGTGAGAGCCTAGGTTGTGATAGTGAGAGGTTGAGACTATGGGTTTAGCAACATCCCCCCCAGTGGTTGAGGTGGATACGTCAGAGGTGCGTCGAGGCTACAGTCTGGAGGACTATCGACGCTTTGAGGCGGAGTCGCTGGAGCGTCACGAGTATCGAGATGGGGAGGTAGTGACGATGACGGGTGGTTCTGAGGCCCATAATACGATTACGGTGAATTTGGTGGTGTTGCTGGGCTTTTTGCTGCGAGATAGTCCGTTGCGGCTGTACAGCAGTGATTTGCGTTTGTGGTTGCCTCAGTACAACCGCGCCACCTATCCTGATGTGATGGTGGTGGAGGGGGAGCCGGTGTTTCAGGACCAGCGAAGTGATGAGATTCTCAATCCGACGCTGATTGTGGAGGTGTTGTCTCCGTCAACGGCGGCTTATGATCGCGGGGATAAGTTCCGCCGCTATCGTTCGATTCCCAGTTTTGCCGAGTATCTGCTGGTGAGTCAGCAGGAGCCGTATGTTGAGCAGTTCTCTCGTCGGGATGAGGGGGTGTGGGAGTTTCGGGCGTTGGAGGGGTTGGAGGGGGCGATCGGGTTTCCTCGCTTTGATGTGGAACTCCCGCTTGGGGAGATTTATCGGCGGGTGCGCTTTGCTGAGACGGCGTGAGCTGGGGGCTATTGGGTAAGGGGGCAAGTTGTGCCAAACTCAAACTAGAGGCATAATGAGAAACCCTGCCCTGATTTCCGAGATGCTATGGTTGCCACGTCAACGGCCCTATTCCCCGATTTGCGAAAAGTTGCCTTTGCACGCCATGAGACGTTTCACCCCCGTTTTGGTTGGCTGAAAAAGGGGTTTGATGCAGCGCAACAAGAGGCTCAACAGGGTGAAGCGGTTGGAATCTTCACCGCTGATGATGCTGTGGTGCGTTTGGGGGTGGGGAAGAATATGGTGCGCTCTATCCGGTATTGGTGTAATGCGTTTCAGGTGTTGGAAGATGATCAGCCGACGGAGTTGGGTGAAAAATTACTCGGGGATGAGGGGTGGGATACGTTTTTAGAAAATCCGGCTTCCTTGTGGTTGTTGCATTGGCAGTTGCTGCAAAATCCAGAAGAGGCTACGGCTTGGGCGATCGCATTTTTTGGCTTTCATGCGGTTGAATTTTCTCCAGACGATTTGTTGGCTAGCTTGGAACAGTATAGTGAGGCAAGTCCGGGTAAGAAAACAGCGGTGTCTTCTCTAAAGAAGGACATGAACTGTATTCTTAGGATGTATTCAGAACCGGAACTTCAGCGGGGAGCGATTGAGGATTCTATCAATAGTCCGTTTTCTGGGTTGGGCTTGATTTCGCGATCGCGCAAGCAGTATAAGTTTTGTATTGGGGAAAAGGAAAACTTACCGCCAGAGATTATTGTTTATGCCTGTTTAAAGTTTGCTGAAACGAGCAGTGCGAAGACCATTTCTGTGTCACGATTAACCTATGACCCCCACAGTCCAGGGTTGACGTTTAAATTGCCGGAACGGGTGATTTGTGATGCGATCGCCGATGTGGAAAGCCGTGACCCTCGTGTGGCGGTGCGGGAGTCGGAGGGATTACTACAATTCTCCTTCACGGAAGATCCAAACTCCCTCGCAGACGATATCCTAGAACAGTATTATACGGAGCCTGTCGCTGCCCTATGAGTCAGCCCCTTTCCCAAATGTTTCGCCTCAACCGCCGCTATTCTCGTTCGATTGATGTAGAGCGCGATTTTGTCAATGCGGATGCGCTCAAGGGCTATATTCTCACCGATCGCGCGGTGGATACCCTAGAGCGCCTGCTGACGAGTTTAAACGATCCTCAGGGCGATCGCGCCTGGACGCTCACCAGTGTCTATGGAACGGGAAAATCGTCATTTGCTCAGTTTTTCACGGCGCTATGCAGTGCTGAGACGGCGGAAACGGGACAATTGGCACGGCAGATCCTGGCGGTTGCCGATGTGGGGTTAGAGGACCAACTGGAGGCAATTCCCGCTCAGGGATTTGTCTGTGCGGTGGCGAAGGCGCAACGGGAACCGATTAGTCACACAATTATTCGGGGTTTATTACGGGGATCCAAAGAATTTTGGCGCAGTAAACCCGGTAAAAAACCGAGTATTTTAGATGAGTTACAATCCCGAGTTGACAACTTGGCGGCTGAGCCGAATTTGCCGGGAAATTTAGTTATTAATTGGATAAAAACAGTATCTTTTGCGGCTAAGGCTCCGGTTTTATTGGTTATTGATGAACTGGGTAAAACTCTGGAATATGCAGTTTATGCAGAGGGAGCTGAAGATTTATAT
>NZ_JAWOCL010000286.1:0-6304 GCF_046483825.1 Sodalinema sp. | reverse complement strand
AGGTTATTTTCCTCATCCCCAACTCCACTGGCTTCTTGATAAATCCAAGCATTATCTAGGGTTCCGTCGCCATTGAGATCAATCCGTTCTTCATCGGGAAGGGTATAAGTAGCGTCGTCATCCCGCATCAGGTCGGTTAAGAGTTCCTGGGCGGGAATCCCTGAGGGTAGCCGTGGGTCAATTTGGAAGAGGTTTTCTAACTTGGCTTTAGCCCGGTCAATGGCGGGGGTCGCGGCGTTATAGATGACGCGATCGCGCCGAGATAGCATCGCCTGTTCCGTGCGGCTAATGGTCCGCAACAAAATCGCCCCCACAACTAGAGACAACACCAACAGCAGCATCATCGCTGTCGGCAGGACAAACCCCGCCATACGACGCTCGGAACGGCGACGGCGTGGTGGGGCCAGGCGATGCAGGAGACGGCGCACGAAACGAGCAAACTGGCTGTAGAGTCGCTTGCTGGTGTTCCGTAACCAACGTTTGATATGAATCCAGATGTGGGGGTTAGCCATAGTTTTAAATCAACTCGGCAGATGCGATTGAGGGAGAGAACGAGCGTAAAGAATAGGAAATCAAGAGAAAATACAATCTCACACCGACGGGGAATTTTAGAAATTTAACAATAGAATTGGCGGTGAAATGATGGGACTGGCTCGGGTTCTACTCTAGTCTTAGCCGATCCTGACCGGGAACGCCAAGGGAGAATTTACGGATGTACCCCTAGCTTACCCAGCTCAGAGGCAAAATCGATCAGTTGGGGGTCAAACCCCTCATTGGGGTGCTACGTAGAACTACGCAGCATTAGCCCGTGCTTACACGGAGATTGGGGCGGCTCCATCTTGGCAAAAACAAACCGGGAGTCTGTCTCAATCAACAAACTCCCGGTCTAGGACTCCCTGGCAGTGGAGGTCTTAAAACTTGTTCAGATTGAGGCCAGCTTCTTTGGCCACCGTTGCCAATCCTTTGCGTTGGATGGTTTTGATCATTTTGGTGGACACTCGCAAGCGCACCCAGCGATTGCCCTGGGGCCACCAAAAGCGTTTCCATTGCAGGTTCGCTTCCTGAAGCCGTTTGGTGCGACGGTGGGAGTGAGACACCGCATAGGCGTTGTTGGCTTTTTTTCCACTGACTTGGCATCGACGTGCCATAACCGAAAATCTCCTTGACGAACAAATGATGCTGAATCTTAATGGGGTTTAGCTACAAAAAACCCAGCTTTTCATCCTACCATAATTTGGCGCTCCTCTGGTGCCCGGACCGAGCGAATGGTCTCTGCGAATGGTCGCTGCGAATGGTCCCTGCGAATGGTCCCTGCGAATGGTCCCTGCTAATCATCCATCTGCCAAGGCTCGGTGATATTGCCCTCGTCCAAAATCCGCTTAGGGCGCAACACCAGTAACAAACGCCCCAAAATGGTCAGGCTGGGGGGTTCGGCAAACCAAGCTAAACGCACCTGTTGCTCCTCCTCGACGAGAAAATAACTGTTCTCGTCCCAGTCTCGTTGGGCGCGATCGATGGCAACGAGGACGGTTTCGCGATCGCCACCGGGAGAATTAGGCAAACAACCACTAGAGACCAAAAACGCCACAGGATCCTGAGCCTTCAAGACCACTTGCCAGCCGGGAACCGGCACACAGGCCGATCCAGCCGGGAGACGGGTAATCTGGAAGGGTTCTTCGGGGGCGATCGCCTCGACAGCTTCAATCTCAGCAGCCGTTAAGGGCATCTCCCCAGCCAGAGGCAACAGGCGCGGCAACTCCTCGCTAGTTTCCGGGCGATATAAGGGCAACAGGGGCGCTTGACGAGGGGCCCGAGCGGCTAAATTCTGTAAGAGAGCCTCCAACTGCTGCCGGGCCGTATCACTTTCGACAAAACGCAATCCTTCGGCAATCAATCGCGCCCGTTGCGAGAGATCCCGCTGACGTTTGGCCTGTCGCCAACATTGATAGGCCACCGCATCCCCAGGATGGCGGCTAAATCCTTCGGGAATCTGAGCTAAACAGGCGAGGGCTTTGACATCATGACTCAGACGATGAGCGCCATCGACATCGAGGCGTTTCTCGGCCGCCAGCATGGCCGCTTCGAGCCGTTGACGCTGATTGAGAATGCGAAGTTCATAGAGGACATCGCTGCGAGGTCCTTCGCAGTAGGCTAACACCTCCCCTGGTGGCTGACCCTCAACAATGCTGTCATAGACCTGGGCGGCGACAATGACTTGATTCTGGACTAGGGCCTCAATTCCCGTCTCCTCGAAAATATCCTCAGCGGCATAGCCGGCATCCTGAAGTTGCTTACAGCGTTTGCCCCAGTCAATCCAGTTTCCCTCCTTGTGACGCAGCGATCGCAAGATCTCGCGAACCTCATCGTCACTTAATTTGAGTGGTTCAGGTTTGTGTTCAGTCATCGTCAACCAGCATTCTTGATACAATCATCGTAAGCACGATTGAAGGCAAAAGACTACCCCTAAGCAATTTTCACTAAAGTTCACGACTGGTCCTGCCACCCTTGTCGACCTGATTATCCCTGTCTAATTACCCCCGTCGCACCTCTGCCAGACCCAAATCTTCATGTCTCAGACTCCTCTAAGCCGCATTCCCACGTCCCTTCCCAAACAGCGCCAACGCCTCAAATACCAAGATACTGCCCTCGGCATGGTTTCGACTCGTAGCTTCCCGGCGATCGTCGGTACCGCTGACATGATGGTGAAATCGGCCGATGTGATCTTGGTGGGTTACGAAAAAATTGGCGCGGGCTATTGTACTGCGATCGTACGGGGGCGCTATCCCGATGTGCGCCTCGCCGTGGAAGAAGGGGCCAAAACCGCCGAACAGTTCGGACAACTGATCTCCAAATCCACCATTGCCCGCCCCATGCCCAACCTAGAGGTCATTTTCCCCCTCGGCAGCCGTTTGGTGGAACTGTGCAACCAACAACGAGGCTATTCTCGCCTCAGTAACCGGGCCATCGGCCTCCTCGAAACCCGAGGCTTTCCGGCGATGGTGGGGGGCGCGGATGCCATGTTGAAATCAGCCGACGTGCAACTGGCGGCCTATGAAACCATCGGTGATGGACTCTGTACCGCCATTGTCCGAGGAACTGTGGCCAATGTGGCCGTGGCCATTGAAGCGGGAATGCACGAAGCCGAACGGATTGGCGAACTTCACGCGGTGATGGTGATTCCTCGCTTACTCGAAGACCTCGAAAATGTCTTACCCGTGGCCAGTTACTGGCTCGATGAGGCTGAACCCTTGCCGGTTCTGGTGTCCTCTCCCGTCGAAACCCAGGCGGCCAAACCGATCGCGTTGCCGGCCTTGGAGAAAGTCCCCGTCGAAATCGAAGAACCCATCGAAGAACCCATCGAACGACAAGAAGAAGAGGCGATCGAAGAACTCATTGCCGAGCCACTCCCGGCCCCTCAACGGGAAATGCCTGATTTTGAGTTAGATTAGGGCGTTGGCCAACCGGCTAGCGAGTCATGGGAGCCGGTTGTCCCTGTTGCCCAAACCTAGGACTAGCCACAGTGTAGGGGGTTGGGGAAATTTGGCATTGGAGTGACTCTTGGCTGATGGGGAGATGAATCAAGAAACGAGTCCCCTGATCAACCTGAGAGTCATAGCTGAGTTGCCCCTTATGTTGTTGGACGACAATTTGATAGGTGACGGCGAGTCCTAGGCCCTTGCCCTGGCCAACGGGTTTGGTGGTAAAGAAGGGGTCAAAGACTTTGCTATTTAAGGCTGGGTCAATCCCGATGCCATTATCCGTGATCTCGATTTCTACCCAGCACTCGTCTAAGCTGCGAGTGGTGATGGAAATTTGCGGCCTCCAGTCTTCATTGGGATCGATTTTAGATTGGGCCACGATCGCATCGAGGGCATTTTCCAAAAGATTGAACAAAGCCTGGTTAATTACACCTATATCCCCTTTAATCTTGGGCAGTTGACCATACTGCTTATCGAGGATCAGCCCCGAGGCTCGGCCAGCGGCTTGATGGACACGAGGCCCCAACATGGATAAGGCTAAATCGAGGGCATGATGCAAGTCAATATCATGTACCCCACTGCGCTCCTGGCTGGAAAACTCCCGTAAGGCAATCACAATTTCTCGGATGCGCTCGGAGCCTTCTTTCATCGAACCGAGCATTTTTTCTAAGTCGGCGGCGACAAAATCAAAGTCAATCTCTGCGAGGGCTTCCAGAAAGTTTTGACGAGAAAAACTATCGTCATCCCGAATTTTTTGAATCAGGGATGACAAGTCATGAGTATATTCGTTGATATGGCTGAGATTGCCATAGATAAAACTAATCGGATTGTTGATTTCATGGGCGACACCGGCCACCAAGCGTCCTAAACTCGACATTTTTTCACTTTGAACCAGTTGAACTTGGGTGTCTTTGAGGTCTTGTAGAGACTGAGTTAACTGTTGATTGAGATGATTCAACCGCAAGCCTGAGCGAACTCGCGCGAGGAGTTCTTCGGTTTCAATGGGTTTAGAAATAAAGTCGTCGGCACCAGCATTGAGGCCGCAGACGCGGTCATCGATCTGTTCTCGGGCCGTCAGAAGAATAAAAAAAGTGGTTTCGAGTTCGGGTTTTGCCTTAATAGTACGACAGAGATCGACGCCATTCATCTCCGGCATCATCCAATCGCAGATAATTAGGTTGGGTTGCTCTCGACTAGCCTGTTTCCAGCCTTGTTTTCCATTGTTGGCAATGATGACCTGATGTCCTTCACTTTCGAGGAGATCTTGTAAGACCATTTGTGTGGTTACTTCGTCATCAATAACTAAGATGGTCGCCATAATATTTAGGAGTTCAAGTTGCTTGTTCGACCGCTTGTGAGTGAGATTTGGGACCTATCGATCCTTGAGCTGGGTCGGGGTCTATTGAGAGCCAAGTTTTCAACTGCAACACCTCCAAGTCCAGTTGACGTTATGATAACTCCAATGTTTCCAGAAACTGTTTAATCTGTTGCCATTGCTCCAAAAGCCTCTGCAGATAAGACTCGACTTGCTCAAAGTTCTGCTCTTTAGCAGCCTGTTCTAAATCCGCTGACTGCTCTGACATAACCGTCGCACCTACATTAGCGGCGGCCCCTTTTAGGCGGTGAGCAATTTCTGTGATGCGATCGCCATCCTGGTCATCAACAATGGCTCTCAGATTTTCCAAGTCTGTTTCAGTCGCATCAACAAAGGCTTGCAAAAGTCGCTTTTGCAGTGACACTTTCCCCCGAGATACTCGGACTAAACGCTCTAAATCTAAAGGGATTTGTGGCTTAGGGCTATCCTGACTCATCTGGCTTGGCTCTAAACAGGGGTTAGATTCATCTGAGTCATGGTTTGAGATGGGAGGATTGCCAGAGGAATCGGATGAAGATGGGGGCAAGGGAGCGCGGGTCTGTGATGAGGAGCGCGATGGACGGTTTAGGTCGGCACTATTGTGGCTCATGGTAGCAAATTTTGTGGGGTTTGACGAACGATCGCCCTCAGTGGCCGGGTGAGTTGTCCAACGTTCTAAGGTCTCTAGTAAGACATCCCAATCGACAGGTTTGGGGATATAATCATCCATACCCGCCTCAAGACATTGTTCTCGATCCGTGGGCATGGCATGAGCGGTGAGGGCAATGATAATGGTATGGCGATCGCTGTCGGCTTCTCGACGGCGCAATTCTTGAGTGGCTTCATAGCCATCGAGAATCGGCATTTGACAGTCCATTAAGACTAAATCATAGTGAGTTTGACGGCAAAGATTTAAGGCCTCTTGCCCATTACTAGCACAGTCAATCTGAACGGCACCGAGTTCTTGTAATTGAGACATAATCACCTGTTGATTGGTGGGATGATCTTCGACCACCAACAACTTGATATGCGAAAAGCGTTTCGAGGGCAGAGGCAAGTCTGGATCAAAGAACTCCGTATCACTGTCGGGATCTCGCTCTAAGTGAAGTTGCGGCGCAACCGCCGTAATTAGAGCATCAAAGAGCCGTGACGCTCGCACCGGTTTCAAAAAATAGCTAGCCGCAGCCCCTTCTTCTAAAAATGTCTCAGCGCTGGCGCGATCTTTGAAGTTACTCATGACCACAATTTTCGTGGTTCGCAACAGCGGATAGGCGCGAATTTCTGCCAGAAACTTGTCTCGGTCTATGTCAGACAATTGCAGATCTAAAATCAGCACATTATAGGGGTGCGATCGCTCAGCCGACTCTTTCAAGGTTTCCAAGGCATTGCTACCGGTTCCCACCTCGGTAATTTGACTAATTCCCCAAGACTGCACCAAATAACGAACTGATTGGCGAGTGGTCGCATTTTC
>NZ_JAWOCL010000127.1:0-10293 GCF_046483825.1 Sodalinema sp. | reverse complement strand
TCACTACTACCCATATACTCGTCCATGGTCGTTTCCCAGTCTCCTGCCAGCGAACACGCCGAACAGCCGATTCGCCTTCCTCGTACCAGCGAGTCGGACTCCATCAAACGGATTCGCCATACCGCCTCCCACGTCATGGCGATGGCAGTACAACGGTTGTTCCCCGGAACCCAAGTGACCATCGGCCCCTGGACAGAGTATGGCTTCTACTACGACTTCGATCGCCCCGAACCCTTCACCGAGAAAGATCTCAAAGCCATCAAAAAAGAGATGGTGAAGATCATCAAAAAGAAACTCCCCGTGACCCGAGAAGTGGTTAGTCGAGACGAAGCCCAAGCGCGAATTGAGAAAATCCAAGAACCCTACAAACTCGAAATCCTCGCCGACATCAAAGAAGAACCCATCACCGTCTATCACCTCGGCGACCAATGGTGGGATCTCTGTGCCGGTCCCCACGTCGAAACCACCGGCGACCTACACCCCAAAGCGATCGACCTCGAAAGCATCGCCGGGGCCTACTGGCGCGGCGACGCCAAAAACCCCCAACTGCAACGGATTTACGGAACCGCCTGGGAAACCCCCGAACAACTGCAAGAATACAAACGCCGCAAACAAGAAGCCCTCAAACGAGATCACCGCAAACTCGGCAAAGAACTCGGCCTGTTTGTCTTCAACGACACCGTGGGTCCCGGCCTGCCCATGTGGACCCCCAAAGGGACCCTACTGCGGTCCACCCTGCAAGAGTTTCTCAAACAAGAACAACAAAAACGGGGGTATCAAGACGTCGTCACCCCTCACATCGCCCGTGTAGACCTGTTCAAAACCTCCGGCCATTGGCAGAACTACAAAGACGATATGTTCCCCATGATGTCCGACGAGGACTCCACCATCGAAGATGAGCGGGGGTTCGTCCTCAAACCCATGAACTGCCCCTTCCACGTGCAACTCTACAAAAACGAATTGCGCTCCTATCGGGACTTACCCATCCGCTACGCCGAATTTGGCACCGTCTATCGTTACGAACAATCCGGGGAACTCGGCGGACTAACTCGGGTGCGCGGCTTTACTCAAGATGACTCCCACCTCTTCGTCACCCCCGACCAACTCGAAGCCGAATTTCTCAGCGTGGTGGACTTGATTCTAACGGTCTTCCAAAGCTTGCGTTTAACCAACTTCAAATCCCGCCTCAGCACCCGCGACGCGGACTCTGACAAATATATTGGGTCTGACGCCGCTTGGGACAAAGCCGAGAACGCCATCCGCCAAGCCATGGAATCGCGCGGCATGAGCTACTTTGAAGCCCCCGGAGAAGCCGCCTTCTACGGTCCCAAACTGGACTTCATTTTCCAAGATGCCCTCGAACGGGACTGGCAACTCGGGACCGTGCAGGTGGACTATAACCTCCCCGAACGCTTTGAACTCGAGTATGTGGCCGAGGACGGGTCTCGTCAGCGTCCCGTGATGATTCACCGCGCCCCCTTCGGCTCTCTGGAGCGTCTCATCGGGATTTTGATCGAAGAGTACGCCGGAGACTTTCCCCTCTGGTTAGCCCCCGAACAGGTGCGGCTGTTGCCCGTCAGCGATGAGTTTTTACCCTTCGCCAAAGACGTCGAAGCGCAAATGCTGGCCGTTGGCATTCGTGCTAAAGCCGATACCAGTAACGAGCGTTTGGGGAAACAGATTCGCAATGCCGAGAAGGGCAAAATTCCCGTCATGTGTATTGTCGGGGCGAAGGAACAAGAATCCAACTCTCTCAGTGTCCGCACTCGTGCGTCTGGGGAGTTAGGGGCCTTGGAAATTCCTGACGTGATTGAGAAACTCACCACGGCGTTACAGACTCGCGGCGATTTCTAATTGGTTCTAAGAAGAACCCACCCCTTGCCCCTCCCAGGAGGGGAAAAACAACTTAGGGGCGTTCCCTTGTGGGCGCCCTCTTCAGGGAGCGCCGGAACACCGGGACAGGAACCATTTCTGTATCTCCCCGGTTGATCCCCTGGGTTATAATGACCTGTGGCGTTACGGCTGGCTCCTGGGGCTTGCCGAGTGTCCTTTCAAATCAATTTTCTTATAAAAACCTGCACTCAATCCATACGTATGACTGTACTGAAACGCTGGCTAAAACTCGCACTCCTCGTCACCCTACTGCTTCCCCTCTCCTTGGGACTCAGTGCCGCCTGGTGGGATAGTGATGATGGTGGGGGAGACCGCCAGAACTATCGCCAAAGCCGGATGCCCCAAGGGGATGCGGTGACCGATCCAAAAGCCCTGCTACAATATGCTCTCCCCATCGAGAATGACTCGGTGCGACGGATTCAAGAACAAATTGAGGATATTGGGCGACAGCTTCGCGCTCGTAAACGCTGGTCTGCGGTGAGTCGGGATGTTCGCGGGGCCAAATCCACGCTGGCCTACCGCCGGGATGAAATCCTAGAGGCGGTGGTTCCCTCGCAACGGGAGGCGGGACAGGAGTATTTAGAACGCCTCGATGAGCAGATTCGTGAGTTGGAAGCGGTTGCAGAAACGCAAAATCGTGAAGAGGCTTGGATTGTTCGCCGTAAGATTCTCAACACCCTGGGCGAGTTGCAATCGTTGATGGTGGGCGAGTTCCCCTTTGAGATTCCCGAGGAATACGCCGATTTACCCCAACTCAAGGGACGCGCCACGGTAGAAATGACCACCAGTCAAGGGGACTTAACGATGGTGGTTGATGGCTATAATGCCCCGATTACCGCCGGAAACTTCGTGGATTTGGTGCAACGGGGCTTTTATGATGGCATCGACTTTGTACGGGCTGAAGCCAATTATGTCTTACAGGCCGGTGATCCGCCGGGGCCTGAGGATGGGTTTGTAGACCCGGAGACGGGTGAGTATCGCACGATTCCCCTAGAAATTCGAGTTCGCAGCGAGAATGAGCCGATTTATGGCTTTACCCTCGAAGAAATTGGCCTCTATCGTGAACAGCCGGTGCTGCCGTTTTCCGCCTTTGGAACTCTGGGGATGGCACATCGGGATCTCGATGCCAATAGTGGCTCGTCTCAGTTCTTTTTCTTCTTGTTTGAGCCGGAGTTAACCCCAGCTGGGCTGAACTTGCTCGATGGTCGCTATGCGGCGTTTGGCTATGTGGTTGAAGGAGCTGAGGTCCTCGAAAACCTCGGCCGGGGCGATCGCATCGAATCGGCTCGCGTCGTCGATGGCGCACAATACTTACAAAAGGGTGAATCATAAACAGTTCGGGAGTCGGGCTGGCCATTAAATAGGTTTTAATAGCGGCTTCATTCGCCGGCCCGCTTCCCCAGGTTCGATTCGAGTTCATCATCCCTGAGTCCCCCTGAGTCCCTATGCACGCAGATGCTTCCCCTGATCCGACGGTTCTGGAGGTTCGTAATCTTCAGGTTCAATTTCAAACCGGTGAACGCTTGGTTCATGCCGTCAATGATGTCAGTTTTCAGGTTCCTCGGGGTCAAACTCTGGGCATTGTGGGCGAGTCAGGATCGGGGAAATCCGTCACTTCTCTGGCGGTGATGGGATTAGTCCCGAGTCCTCCGGGTGAGGTAACGGGGGGAGAGATTTGGTTTAGGGACCCGGTGGTGGGCGATCGCGTCAACCTCTTAACTCTGCCCCCCAAGCAACTGCGACGCTATCGGGGGGGACGTATCGCCACCATCTTTCAGGAACCGATGACGGCCTTGAATCCGGTCTATAGCATCGGGTTTCAGTTGGTTGAGGCCATTCGCCTACATCGTAAAATTTCTAAAGCCGAGGCCCAAGAACAGGCGATCGCCCGGCTGCAAGAAGTGAAGTTACTCCCCGGTGAGGAGCAGCTTCAGGACGAGGTGTTAGCGGCTCTGGGAGGGGTGGGGGCGGCTCCTGGACGGCGACAAGTCTTGCAAGAGATAGAACGGCGTAAACAGAGCCTGCTCAACCGCTATCCTCATCAATTCTCCGGGGGACAACTGCAACGGGTCACCATTGCCATGGCGATCGCCTGTGACCCGGCCCTCCTGATTGCCGATGAACCCACCACGGCCCTGGATGTGACGGTTCAGGCGACGATTTTGCAACTCTTGCGGGAGTTGCGATCGCGCCATCAGATGTCCATGATCTTCATTACCCATGATCTCGGCGTCATTGCCGAAATCGCCGATCATGTCGCCGTCATGTATCAGGGCCAAATCGTCGAAACCGGCAGCCTGAGCGACATTTTCTCCCGTCCACAACATCCCTACACCCAGGGACTTCTAGCCTGTCGCCCCCAGACAGAACTACGATTGCGCTGTCTCCCCACCATTGCCGACTTCATGACGGCCCAAGCACAGACCTCGCCACCGCCTGCCAACGATGAGCAACCCCAGGTTGCAGAACGGGATGGTTCTCCTGCTAAAGAGTCCCAAAGCGACCCTTCAGCGACCGAGGAAGCCTCAGAAACCGATAATTCCGACTCAAATCTCATTCAGGATTCTCCCCTGACCTTACTGACCAATCCCGAAAACCGCATCTCAGACCTAGAGATGGCCCAGCGCCTGGCTCATCTACAGCGACAACCGCCCTTACTACAAGTCGAGAATCTACAAGTCGGATATCCGGTGCGCGGCGGTCTTTTTGGCAAAACCCAACGCTACGCCATGGCCGTCAACGGCATTTCCTTCCATGTCTATCCTGGAGAAACCCTAGGTCTTGTCGGAGAGTCCGGTTGCGGAAAAACCACCCTGGCTCGCACCTTATTACAGTTAATCGAACCCACCAGTGGCCGGATGTTCTTTGAAGGTCAAGACATTACCCATCTCAAAGGTAAGCGACTGCAAGGCCTACGCCGTAACATCCAAGCGATTTTCCAAGATCCCTTTAGTTCTCTCAATCCTCGCATGAGCGTCGGGGCGGCGATCGCCGAACCCCTGAAAATTCACAACGTCGGTGGTGGACCACGACACCGGCGGGAACGCTGCATTTGGCTCCTCGAACGAGTCGGACTCAGCGCCGACTGTCTCAAACGCTATCCCCACGAGTTTTCCGGCGGACAGCGGCAACGGGTGTGTATCGCCCGGGCCTTAGCCCTCAATCCCAAATTTGTCATCTGTGACGAATCGGTTTCCGCCCTCGATGTCTCCGTACAGGCTCAAGTCTTAAATCTCTTGCGGGAACTGCAAGATGAGTTCGGCTTGACCTATATTTTCATCTCCCATGACCTGAGCGTGGTGAAGTTTATGAGCGATCGCATCATGGTCATGAACCAAGGCAAAATCGAAGAAATTGGTGCCGCCGACCGCGTCTATCGCGAACCCGAGCGAGACTATACCCGTCAACTCATCGCCTCAATTCCCAATCCAGCGGCCCTGTTGCAACGTGCCTAACGCCCAAAATTTTCAACAAATTGCTACAGTTTCCCCGAGAGTTCACCCATCCGCCTCCAAGAGTCGGTAATATCTTGGGTATACCCTGAGGTGAGTTCCTTGCAACGCCTCAGAAAACCCATTAGAACCTGGTTAGGGGAGTGACTGTATGCCCATGCAACTCAATCCGTCGAAATTCCCAATCCATTGGGGAATGGTCCTGGGTGCGATCGTCTGCACCCCACCGGCGATCGCCTCGACGGTCTCATCAGCGTCCAATCTGCCCACCTCATCATTAAACCCAACACCGGGACTTGAAGCCCCTAAACTCGCTCAAGGTTTTAACTTTGAAACCCAAAGTCCCACTCGCTTCATCCCCATTCTCGGTCCCATTCCCAGACAGCGGCCAGAAGTCTATTCCCCCGAAATCCTAGAACGCCTCCGTTCCGGCTTTTTCCTCGGGGGTGACTTTGGCATCGACAGTGCCGAAGGAATCTCCGCCGGATTACGTCTCGGCTACCGTGACGAAGAGGGGCGTTCTATTGTCTTCACCGGCGAGGGGGGAGAATTTCTCGCTGGTGCCGATGTCACCTATACTCAAGCCGCCTTCAGCGGCGATGAAAATGGAGACGGCCGGCGAGTCGGCTACCGCCTCTCAGCCAACTTCAACAACACCCGCGACGACGCCTTTCTCAGCGACGACGATGACGAGGATGTCCGCGAAGTCTTCCTACCCATCGGTGACGAACATGAACCCTGGGTTAACCGGATTGGCTTTGAGAGCCAAGTCGTCGTTCCCGTTAGCAGCACCACCGTGCTAATGCCCGGACTCAGCTACGAAAAAATCCGTATCCAAAACCGGGCCTTCGACGACGACCTCTTTCCCGTTGACGAAGAAGGCAATCAACTCTCCGCCAGCGACGATGGTAAAGACGATATTGTACTACTGAGTCTATTTGCCCTACAAGACAACGCCAGTCGCGACGAGTACGGCTTTCCCCTCTCAGGTAACGTCTTTCAATTGGGAACCGAACAATCGATTCCCACCGGAAACAGCACCCTTGACTTCAACCGTCTCAGTGCCGGTTATGTCCAATATCTCCCCGTCAGCCTCTTCGGATTTGCCGAAGGACCCCGCACCCTGATTTTAGGACTCCAAGGCGGAACTATTCTCGGAGATGTCCCCGGTTATGAAGCCTTCAACCTCGGGGGATTTAACTCCGCCCGAGGCTATGGCCAAGGTGACGTCGGAACCGCGAGCAGCTTCATTCAAGCCCGGCTAGAATACCGCTTCCCCATCGCCGTTACGCCCGGCGGATTTTTTGAGGAATTGCGCGGTAGTCTAGGGGTTCAATATGTCTCGGATTTCGACACCGCCTCTGATGTCATCGGTCGTCCGTCTGAAGTACGTAACGAACCCGGCGACGGTTTCGGATTTAGTGTCGGCTTACACTTCCTCGACCTAGATGTCCCCGTTGTGGACACCTTACGGGTCACCGCTGGGGTCAACGATCGCGGCGACTTCCGAGCCTATTTCTCCATCGGCCCGGCGTTCTAAGCCGTTATTGGTTTTGGCCTCCCGTAGGGGCGAAAAATCTTTCGCCCCTACAATTTTGTGCTTCATGCCACCAATTACCGTATGTCCATAATCGACCTCTACTCAACCTTCAGTAACATCTCGATGATATTTGATGTTCATTGTGCGTCTTTCGGGTTTAGATAATAGAGAAAATTGACGGCAGATTATATCCGTCGCCGTAGGGGCGAAAAATTTTTCGCCCCTACAATTTTGTCCTTTATGCCACCAATTACCGTATGTCCATAATCGACCTATCCTCTTCAGTAACATCTCGATAATATTTGATGTTCATTGTGCGTCTTTCGGGTTTAGATAATAGAGAAAATTGACAGCAGATTATATCCGTCGCCGTAGGGGCGAAAAATTTTTCGCCCCTACAATTTCGTGCTTCATGCCACTAATTATGGGTTTGAGTATAATTTGTCCTGTTGCCATGTGCAGGGATTATTGTGGATGTATTCCCGAATTTGCTGCAATTCGTATTCCTGGCGAATGATATGTTCCCAATAATTGCGTTGCCAGGTCTGGTAGATTGTGGTGTTTTGCCGCATCCATTTGGTTACACCAATTTTGAATCCCCGCACAATCGAACCAATGGTTTTTGAAGTCCCATGTGGTCTAGGTTGCAGTTTAGAGGCCCGTAGATGTTTCGCCGCCATAGGTGGGGCATCAACAATCCAAATAATACCATGGAGATGATTTGGCATTATTACAAATTCGTCTAATTGAACATGGGGAAAATGAGTTGGGATATCCTGCCAACATTGATGGACAATCGCCCCTTTTGGGTTAAGGTGCATCACACCATTTGTAATTTTCCCGAAGATACATTCTCGGTTGTGGGTGCAGAGGGTCAGGAAATAAGCACCCCTTTGGGAATAATCATATCCACGCAATCGAATTGACTGGCGATGGTGAATATCTCGATTATATTTGATGCTCATCGTGGGTCTTTCGGGTTTAGGATGATAGGGAAAATTGACGGCAGATTATATCCGTCGCCGTAGGGGCGAAAAATCTTTCGCCCCTACAATTTTGTGCTTCATGCCACCAATTACCGTATCTTGATAATAGACCTATCCTCTTCAGTAACATCTCGATAATCTTTGATGCTCATCGTACGTCTTTCGGGTTTAGGATGATAGAGAAAATTGATGGCAGATTATATCCATTGTCGTAGGGGCGAAAAATTTTTCGCCCCTACAATTTTGTCCTTTATGCCACCAATTACCGTATCTTGATAATCGACCTATCCTCTTCAGTAACATCTCGATGATATCTGATGTTCATTGTGCGTCTTTCGGGTTTAGATAATAGAGAAAATTGACGGCAGATTATATCCGTCGCCGTAGGGGCGAAAAAATTTTCGCCCCTACAATTTTGTCCTTTATGCTACTCCCCCTTCACCGCCGTTTTAACCCGTTTCCGTCGCCGCAGGGGAATCGACTCAAAATGCAACTGATTCTCCCGCGCATCGGCACAAATCAGAGAATGGGGAGAAAACTGACCACTGAGAATGGCCCGACTCAAAGGACGCACCAGCAGCCGTTCCACCGTCCGCTCAATCTCCCGAGCGCCTAACTCGGCATTGTAGCCCTGTTCCATCAGCAACTCATAGGCCGTTTCCGTCAGTTTGAGCCGCAAATGTTGCCGTTGTAGCCGTTGGCGAACCTGCTCAATCACTTTCTCAACAATTTGTCGTAACGTGTCCACCGAGAGGGGATCGAAATAGACAATTTGTCCGATGCGGTTGAGGAGTTCGGGCCGTAGAGATTGCCGTAAACTCTTGAAAATCCCCTCACGATAGCGTTGACGATCGCCCGCCTCAGACTCCCCAGACTCCAAACCAAACCCTAACGTCCCCTGAGAACTCACACTGGCCCCCAAATTGGAGGTCATGATAATAATCGTCTCCCGGAAGGACACCTGATGTCCATGACTATCCGTGAGCCGTCCTTCATCCAAAATTTGCAGGAATAAATCCAACACCTGGGGGTGAGCCTTCTCAATCTCGTCGAACAGCACCACACTGTAGGGATGGGTGCGAATAGCCCCGGTTAACTGGCCTTCCCCTTCATGGCCAATATATCCCGGCGGTGCGCCAATCAAACGAGAGGTGGAACTCGGTTCCATATATTCCGACATATCCACCCGAATCAGTTTTTGGGGACTGTCAAAGAGAAATTCCGCTAAGGCTTGCGCTAACTGGGTTTTGCCGGTTCCCGTCTGTCCCACAAATAAAAACGCTCCCACCGGCTTCTGAGGCGCTTTTAAGCCGGCCCGAGCGGTACGAATGGCGTCAGCTACCGCTGCGATCGCCTCATCTTGACCCATCACCTGTTTTTGCAGGGCGCTTTCGAGTCGCAACAGGCGCGATCGCTCGTCTTCGGAAATCTGTTCTAAGGGTAAACGACATTGATGGGCCACCACCCGCGCAATATCGCTGCGGCTAATCGAACGTGGACCCGATAGCGGAACCCCTTTCTGAGCCAAAATCCCCCCTGAATCTAAACGGGCCTCAGCACAGGCGCGATCGATCACATCAATGGCTTTATCGGGAAAACGGGAATCACTCACATAGCGGCCCGTCAACTCCACCGCCGCCGCCAAGGCGCTATCGTGAATTTTCAGATCATGGTGACGTTCAAACTGCGATCGCAACCCTTGTAAAATCGCCTGAGTCTCCTCAGCCGTCGGTTCCGACACCCAAACCACCTGAAAACGACGTTCTAAAGCCCCATCCTTCTCAATGGTCTGGCGATATTCCCGAACCGTCGTCGCCCCAATACAGTGAATTTCCCCCCGGGCCAGAGCCGGTTTGAGGATATTGGCCGCATCACTGGCCCCCGTTCCCCCAGCCCCTAACACCGTGTGGATTTCATCAATAAACACAATCGTATCCGCCGCCGAACTGGCCTCGCGAATCAGGGCCTGAATCCGCTCCTCAAACTCCCCTCGATACTTCGAACCCGCCAATAGCGACGCCATCGACACTTCCACCACACGCTTCTGTCTCAGGGCTTCGGGGGGTCCCGAGGAACTGGACAACCACTGAGTTAAGCCTTCCACAATGCAAGTTTTCCCCACACCGGGATCGCCAACGAGAATCGCATTGCGTTTGCGCTTCTGCATCAAAATACTCGCCAGAGCCAGAATCTCCGTCTGTCGCCCCACCACCGGATCGAGTTGACATTTGCGAGCCAACTCCGACAAATCCCGACCAAAACAGTCTAGGAGCGGTGTGGCCGGTTTTTCCAAATCCTGATAGAGTGGGTCGCCATCGAGGAGTAAATGAGGGTCCGCCGGAAGCGCATCCAAGGCCCATTCCGCCCCATCGCCGAAGGGGGTATCCACACCACAGGCGCTCATTTCCGAGAGGAGGTCATC
>NZ_JAWOCL010000124.1:0-27842 GCF_046483825.1 Sodalinema sp. | reverse complement strand
CCCCAATTTTTCTCAATATCGATAAGGTTTGCCTCCAAAGATGTCTCATCATCCAATCCCTCACCCCAATTGGCAATAAACTGCCTAAGCTTGTCATGACCCCGTTCAACGGTTTTATGAAACCGCACCGATTCCGCCTCAATATATTTCAATAACGTCTCAACCCTAGACTCCCTTAACGCCGTCTGACCCTCCCGAGACCCCTGACGTTTTTGCCACTGTTGAACCAGCGAGGAGAGGAAAACTGGGAAAAAGGCGGTTTCCTCAATCTCTAAGACCATCAAACGTGCGATCGCCCGCCGAATCAATAACTTAACAATCCGTTCCCGTCCATTCTTCCCTGGAGGCGGTGCGCCGTCCCCCACCAGCACCCAGAGGGCCTTGAGATGGTCGGCAATAATCCGTTCACTTTCCTCAGCCATCCCCTCCGGTAACCCTTGCGCCTGGCGATACTGACGAATCACCCCAATCAGAGGACGATAGTCAGCCGTCTCAAACACTGACGAAACTCCCTGTAAAATCACCGCCACCCGCTCAGTGCCAATCACTGTCTCTGTAAACGGATTGTCCAAGGGGATAATCTCATGATGGTCTTCCTCCAGTTCCGAATCAATAAAGAGGGAATTGGAAAACTCCAGAAATCGGCCACAGCGACATTGCGGCCCACAAGTGGCGTCACAATCAGGACGCGCTCCCAAATCGTAAAACAACTCCGTATTGGGGCCACATTTGCGAGGATGGTCACCGGTAAACCCTAACCCCCGACTTTGTTGCCAATAGTTGTCCTCAACCCCTAACCCCACCAATCGCTCTGGGGCCAGTCCCAACTCACGCCAAGCCTCATACGTCTCCTCGTCAGCAGGTAAGGCATTGCCTTCGAGGTCTCCTCCGGCGAAATAGGACACCCATAACTGTTCTGGATTGATCCCTAACTGCTGCGTCGCCAACGTCCACATACGGCGAATCGTAGCGGCTTTGGCGTTGGGGCCGAAAACAAAGGCTCCCGGCATCTCAAACAGGCTCAGATGACTCTCATCTCGACCAATACTGTCTAAATCAAAATGGCGAAAACAGTCTTGGACCAGCACAAACTGCTGACCCTGATAATCAGGAAACCGTGACAGAGACAGTTCCACTTGCACCAATCCGGCACTCATGACGAATGACATGGGAATCGACGGGTGCGACATCGGCGCTCGGGGGAGCGTTTGGAACCCCTGGTCTTGATAATAGTGAATAAAGCGATCGCGGATGCTTTGCGTCGAGCCATCAATCTCCCTCCGTTGAGACAGTGAGATAGGGGAACTCGGGGTTAACGAGGACGATGAATTTAACAAGGTTTTCGGGGCCAATACGTCAATCTGGTACGACACCAGTCAATGAGAAACACAACCTCCTGTCCACCATAAATGAAGGACAACGGACGTTGACGATATCGAACTGACAAGCGACCAGGACTTGTCATCTCTCTGAGTCGGAGAACTAAGTCTTTTACTATCCTAAATTTTCCTAGAGATTTGGGCAAAGGTCGAATCATAAAGGTTTATGACATTTAACCGGATTGGCGATAGATGCCCACCGATTCGAGCATTCACCGCCACTATCTCATCTAATCATCAATCACATCCGGAGGCGCGATCGCCTCCCGGAAAAACTCCGCCAACCCCGCCTCACGCTGCACCGGAGACTCCTCCGACCAATCCCAGAGACTCTGATAGAAGAAAAACGACATCCCCGCAAACCCCTGATTACGAATCGTCCGCACCTTCTCCTCAATTAACGGCATTTCCGTTGGACGATTCCGTAACCCCGCCAACACCGCAATTCCCACCGGAATCTGACGCCGGGCCGCCGCCACCTCCGGGCGGTTCAACTCACCAATAAACACCTCAATATCACTGCGATACACCTGTAACACCAACTCCTCGATATAGCCTAACTCCTGCCAGCGCTGCCAATTCTGTAAATAGCGCGCATAGGCAAAATGCTGGGGATTCGGAGACACCGAAATCACCACATCCGGCTTCACCGCCTTCACCGCCTCAAACGTTCGCCCCACAAACTCGGTAATTTTGTCCGCCCGCCAACGCACCCAGTCCGGGTCATTGAAGTCCTCCGGTGGGTCATTCCCATCATGCTCACGGCGATACAACTCCACCGTATAGGCATCATAACCAAACTCCACCGGCAACCCTAAATGGTCATCAAATTGAATCCCGTCCACATCGTAATTCTCGACGACTTCTAACACCAAATCGAGAATAAACTCTTGAACCTCCGGGTGAAAGGGATTCAACCAAACCCGCTCATGTTCCCCTTCCATAATCGTCTGAGTTCCGTCAGACCGTTGCGTCAACCACTCTGGATTCCGTCGCGCCAACTCAGAATACGACGGGGTCTGAAAACCAAACTCAAACCAGGGAATCACCCGTAAATTGTATTCCTGACCATAGGCGATCGCCTCAGCCAACATATCACGCCCCTGCAACCCCGGTTCTGGGTCCACGGCGCGACCAATCACCGGTTCAGCCACTTGACTGGGATAGAGGGTATAGCCCCAATTCCAAACCACCGGATACACCGTATTAAAATTAAGACGATGCAAACGTTCAAACCCCTCCCGTAGATTCTGAGAGGAAAATAAGACCTCACTGTCCACATTTGTCAGCCAAACTCCCCGCAACTCGGGAACCTCAATCGGGGCCACAAACTGCGAGGGAATTAACCCCATAAATTCAGGCTGGTCCAACGCCAACACTTGACAAAGGCTGGCCACCACATCGGCCCGCGTCGCTAACCGATGAGGATACAGCCAATCAGACCCCGAGGGATTGACCACTAACCCTCGTTCCGCTGCCGCTGCGATCGCCTCTAACGCCCCATCATCCCCTACTAGAATCCCATCTCGATAATACTGGTTCAGGGTCTCCCGAGCCGGTCTAGCCGCCTGATAGCCCAACTCCTCCGTTAACATCTGCCAGAGTTGTCCCCGAGAGAGATATTGATCTGGGTTCACCGTCTCCACCTCAATCCCATTCCCCTCGTTTAAGTAGGGGAGACCTTCCTCAGCAGGCCTTCGGGGAAAACGAATTGGGTTAACCATCCCCGCCAACTCGCCGCGAGTCACCGGACGACTGAGTTCCCCAGGGGGGACTGAGAGGGTCGTCTGCTGCTGCAAAGTTTCTAAACAGGGAGTCACCCAGTTTTGACTGGCTTGGCCCATCGCTGGACTGGCTACAGTCAGGCTAACGAGTCCGACGAACCAAGGGGATAATTTGCCTAAGACCCGATGGCCCGGCCAGTAACAGGGAACAACAGCATCATTCATGGGCATTTATGGGCATTGACTGCGGCGATCGAGGAGTAAATACGTTGTCATTCTACCTTTTCCTTTGACATCAATCACCCCTCGACGTTCAAAATTAAAGCAATCTTTTAAACGTTCATAGGTGGCTTCAGTGACTTGAATCGTATTGGCAATACCATGAGACTCCATACGGCTGGCAGTATTGACCGTATCGCCCCAAAGATCATAAATAAACTTATTCGTGCCAATCACCCCCGCCACCACCGGACCCGTGTTTATGCCAATGCGAATACTAAAGGGTTCGTGGTCACCGCGATTAAACTGGGCCATACGGGTTTGCATATCCAACGCCATCTGGGCGATCGCCTCAGCATGATCCGGCCGAGGAATCGGTAAACCTCCCACCACCATATAGGCATCACCAATCGTTTTTATTTTTTCGAGTCCATTTTTCTCCGCCAACTTATCAAACCCCGAAAAAATCTCATTGAGTAATTCCACTAACTCCGTCGGAGAAATCCGGGACCATAACTTCGTAAACCCAACAATATCAGCAAACAACACACTAACATCATCAAAACTATCGGCGATTGTTCGCGGATTTTGCTTGAGTCGTTCCGCAATGGGTTTCGGTAAAATACTCAGCAACAGTTTCTCAGACTTAACTTGCTCAATCGTTAGTTTTTCGAGGTATGCCTTTTCTTGGTCTCTTAGGCGCTTTTTTTCCAGGCAAGCCCCCAATCTCGCTTTTAACAAAATTGGATTAAAGGGTTTTGGTAAATAGTCTTCAGCCCCCAATTCAATACATTTAACAACACTTTCAATGTCGTCAAGGGCTGAAATCACTAAAACCGGAATATCTCGAAGTTCAGGATTAGCTTTGATTTTTTCGAGGACTTGATAGCCGTTCATCCCCGGCATCATAATATCTAGTAAGACCAAATCAAACGGATGTTCCGCCATCAACTCCAGAGCGCGAAAGCCATCCTCTGCCACCATCGCCTCATAACCTTGGCGTTTTAACCGTCGTCTAAGTAAATCGCGGTTAGCCTCATTATCATCAACAACTAAGACTCTAGCAGTTTCCGGCGATGTCATGAACGAACTCCTCTAGTCAGCAAAAAATCGAGCCAAGAACTCAGTCAACCCCCCCGTCAAGCCGTCCATTAAGAACTCACTCAACCCCCCGTTCAGCACTCAGCCAACAATCGGAGACATGAGGCGATCGCGCACCGTGAGCCATTGTCCCAGTTTAGCCGATCCTGTGAGCCTCAATCCGATGATGCTGAGGACTTCAGGGCGATCGCCAAGCGATTAACCATCAAGGGTAACTCAACCAAAAAGGTCGAACCATGATTCAATTCACTCTCTACTGTAATCTCCCCACCCATCATCTGGCAGTAACGGCGACTAATCGTTAACCCCAATCCCGTCCCGCCATATTGGCGCGTCGTCGAGACATCCCCCTGAGTAAAGGGTTCAAACAACTGACGAACTTGCTCCTCACTCATCCCAATCCCCGTATCCACCACCCGAAAGCGCATCGTCTGAGCCTGTCGTGTCACCTCCAGGGTAATCTGTCCCGCCTCAGTGAACTTGGCCGCATTACTGAGTAAATTCAAGAGAACCTGTCGCACCTTCGTCAAATCCGCCTGCATTTGTCCCAACTCAGAATCCGCCTCAATCCTCAAGGTATTCTGATTCTTCGCCACCAACGGCTCCACCGTCACGCAGACTTCCTCAAGTAACATCGCCACATCAAAGGATTCGAGATATAGCTCCATTTTCCCCGCTTCAATCTTGGAGATATCGAGGATATCGTTAATCAACGCCAACAGATAATTCCCCGCCGTGCGAATCTTCTGCACATCTTCAACCGCCTCCTCATTCCCCTCCTCGGCGGCTTCCTCCTGCAAAATTTCGCTATAGCCAATAATGGCATTGAGAGGAGTCCGCAGTTCATGGCTCATATTCGCCAAAAAAGCACTTTTAGAGCGGTTCGCCGCTTCCGCCGCCTCTTTCGCTCGATACAGTTCTTCCTCAGCCTGTTTCGCCAGAGTAATATCTTTGACGGCCCCAAGTAAGCGTAACGGAGTCTTTCCCCCCGAGCCAGTCCCCGGCTCATCACCATCGGGACGAGCATAGTCTCGTAGCCAACGAATCTCGCCGCTGCGGGTGAAAATGCGATATTCCCGCATCCCGTCCCAATTCTGGCTGTTGTTGCTCGGAACCCGACGCGCTTGGGGTCGATCTTCGGGGTAAATGACCTCAGACCATCCTCCCAACTCTTGGATATCTTCGATGCTGTACCCCGTAATCTCCTCAAAGGCCTGGGTGGCCCATTGCACCACCAGGATCCCCTCGGTACTGACTTCAGCGGCGTAGATATAGTCTGACGCCAGTTCAGAAATGGCTCGATAACGAGCTTCGCTCTGTCGTAGAGCCACTTCAGCGGCTTTGCGTTCACTGATATCCCGCACCGCCGTCACCCGCACTTTATTACCGTAATAGGGGAGAGAGCGTCCTTGTATCTCTACCGAAAAGAGACTGCCATCTCGCCGCAGTCCCGTCAATTCCGAGGTTTTCTCCGACCCCGATCGCAGCGGCTCTCGGGCCGCGGCCCGACAGTCGGGAGCGAACAGTTGCAGCGGGTTCATGGCCAGCAGTTCAGTATCCGAATAGCCAAATAGGGTTCCCAGAGCCTGGTTCGTATCGAGAATGGCATCATCAGCATGAATGATAATGCCCTCAAAGGTGGCCTCGGAGAGCCAGCGGAACCGTTCTTCACTTTCCCAGCGAGCCACTTCAGCGGAGGTGCGATCGCCCGTTTGCAGAGCCAGGGCCACAAAGTCCCCAATCGAAGCCACAAACGTCCGTTCCTCCACCGTCCACCGTCGGGGACTATGGGCCTGTTCACAACAGACGACCCCAGCCATTTTGCGCCCTAAACGCACGGGAGCGCAGAGAACGGCGACAACTTGGTTAGGAGTGAAATAGGCCGCCGCCAGGGCTTGACTACGGGGGTCTGCGTTAACATCTGAGATGGCGAGACAGCGATCGCTCTCCAGGGCGCGAGTATAGTTGGGAACATCACGAATCGCCAAGGTTGTCCCTTTACGATGACTGTCCGTTTGACGACAATAGACTTCCAAACACACCAGGCGATCGCCATCAAACTGCCACAAACTCACCCGAGCCACATTGAGAATTTGGGCCGCCGTCTGAGCAATCCCTTTCAGGGTGGCCGAAATGCTACCGGTTTCAAACTGTTGATTACGGGCCAAATCCACCAAGGCCCGACTTTGGTTTTTCAAGGTTTGGCGTTGTTGCTGTTGTTCTAAATCCCGGCGAGCAATTTGTTGGCCAAAGCGACGGGCCACCAGTCCACTCAGGAGCGGTATCGTATCAACCAGCCATAAGACGGGGTTCTGAAGATGGCGTTGCAACAGCGAGAGTCCCTGGGAACTGGGATTGGCCCAGAGATCCAAAAACCAGGCGATCGCCACAAACCCACAACCGGCAACAATCCCCAGTTGAGTCAGCCGCGTCAGGCGTTGAGAATTGGCATCATCAATCATTTTACAAATACAAACCTTGGCAGAAGAACAGCGGCTTACACAGGCTTACACAACAGAGCGAAGAGCGATCGACTTAAGATGACGGAGATGACAACAGGCTTTCAATTTTCGTCAGTAAACGGGGAAACTCCACCGGCTTCGTATCGTAGTCATCACAGCCAGCGGCGAGACATTTTTCGCGATCGCCGGCGATCGCATGAGCCGTCAGAGCAATAATCGGAATCTGTTGAGTTTTCGCCGCCGCTTTGATCGTCCGAGTCGCCTCCCAACCGTCCATCACCGGTAACCCCATATCCATCAAAATCAGATCAGGGGTTTCACGGATAGACAGATCCACCCCCTCCGCGCCATCCGTCGCCACAACCACCTCATGGCCCTTGCGTCGGAGACGCCGCGACAGCATATCCCGATTCATTTCGTTATCTTCAACCAGTAAAATTTTAGCCATAGATTTTAGCCATCATCGGCAAGTCTCCAGCAGCGATCTCGTCCGTTGAGCCAACAACGACCCACCGCTTGGACGGATTTCAGTTGCACGGTTGTGGTTCTCTCAATACAGCTCATCCATTCTCCCATTTTCCCGAAGATTCTGTGGAGGACAAGTTGAGGCTAGCCAATAAGCGCTCTCGCACCTCATACAGAAGTTCCTCGCGGGTGGCGGTTCCTTTTTCCAGGATATGAACCACACAGCCGTCAAGTCGTTGGCGATCGCTGGCCGTCAACTCCATCGCCGTCACCACCACCACCGGAACCCCTCGCCATTGAGGATTTTCCCGGAATTTAGCCAAGAAGCCAAACCCGTCCATTTCCGGCATCATCAGATCCAACAGCACTAACTGGGGAACCTCAGCCGCCACCGCATCGAGGGCCGCGCGTCCATTGTTGGCTTCCACCACATTACAGCCAAATTTCTCTAACGTCCGCCGCATCATCTCCCGTGTCATATCATCGTCTTCGACCACCAAAATGCGATCGCGGCGGGGAGGATATTGGTTTCCCGAACGCCGTTGGTATTTTTCCAACAACCGCGTCAGTTGCTGGTTATCCACCGGTTTCACCAGATAGTCTGAGGCCCCCAGGGTAAACCCGATATTACGGTCATCGAGAATCGTGGCCACAATCGTCGGAACATCCACCAGAGTTGGATCGGCTTTGAGTTCCGAGAGAACATTCCAGCCACTCATCCCTTCCATGAGAATGTCGAGAATAATCGCATCGGGATGAAGTTGACGGGCCTTAGCCAGACCCTCTTCACCATTGTTGGCGCTCTCTACATAAAACCCGTCTTTTGTCAAGCGCCGGGAAATTAAATCTAACGTATCGGGATCATCATCAATCACCAAAATGACCCCAGTTGACCGGCCACTGTTCTCCCGTTTCTGGCCCTCTTCAATGGGATCATCGAGAATATCAATGGGTTCAGCGGGCAGATTCACAATAAAACTCGACCCGACATCCGGTTCACTGCTCGCTTGAAGATCCCCCCCCATCATCTGACAGAAATGGCGGGCAATGGCCAACCCCAACCCAGTTCCGCCATATTTCCGAGTCGTCGAGGCATCGGCTTGGCTAAAGGCCGTGAAAACATTGTCCAGTTGTTCGGCGGTCATGCCAATCCCCGTATCCCTGACCTCAAAGGCAATCCAGGGGCGATCGCCGATCTGTTCTCGTCGCACAGCAAAGGTGATTTCCCCCTCCTCAGTAAACTTAGCGGCGTTGCTGATGAGGTTAAACAACACTTGCCGCACTTTGGTTAAATCGGCGTACATATTGCCCAATTCCGCGTCCCCATTGAGAATCAAGCGATTATTTTTCTCCTCAATCAGTGGCGTGGCGGTGGCCTCAATCTCCAGCATTAGGGTATTTAAGTCAAAGGCCTCAATATAGAGATCCATGCGTCCTGCCTCGATTTTGGAGATATCGAGAATATCGTTAATCAGGGACAGCAGATGTTTCCCGGCGCCGCGAATTTTGCTTAAATCCGAGGCAATCTCCTCATAGCCGTCTTCTTGAGCCTCCTCACTGAGCATTTCGCTGTAGCCAATAATGGCATTGAGCGGGGTACGCAATTCATGGCTCATATTCGCCAAAAAGGTACTTTTGGAGCGATTGGCGGCTTCAGCGGCTTCCTTGGCTTCATAGAGTTCATCGCGGACGGTTTTGGTGTGGGTAATGTTATCCGTCCACAGGAGAATCCCGCCAATCTCTCCCGTCTCGGTTTTCCAGGGCCGCATCTCCCAGCGATACCAATCTAAACTGCCGTCAGCATGACGGACCGGTTCATCATCGCCGGTTTCAATGTTGCCGGCCAAACAGGACTGTTGACGACGTTGCCAACGTTGCCTCGCCTCGGGATCTTGCTCGAATAAGGGGAAGGTTTCATAATGCGATCGCCCCTGAAGCGACTGTCGTTGCAGATGAAACTCGCTCAACCAACGACGACTGACACGCAGATAGCTCATTTGGCGATCGAACATGGCGATGGCGGTGGGAGCATCCTCAACAAACCGTTGTAATAGGGTCAATTCGTTAAGCGGGCCGGCATCGGGGAGAAGCGGCCGACAGGTAATCACGGAAATCTCCGCTCCGGTCAGCACCTCAACCTGACAGGGAAAGCGATGACCATCGGCGTGTTGTCCGAGGTTCGAGTCATCCGTCCTATCCCAGTTGGGGAATAATAGAGTCAGCGATCTCCCCTGTACCGCTTCCGTCGAATACCCAAACAGCATCTCGGCCTCGGCATTGAGAGCATCAATCTGTTCTGCGTCTCGGTAAAATGTCACAATGCTGTTCATGATCAGATGGGTTGAAAACAGGGAGGGTCACAGTGGCGGTAACAGATGAAGGGCAAATCGGCGTTTCTTAGCTTAGAGACCCGCGACGCGATCGCCTAAGATGGGAGACAAATCCGTGACAGTTCATCAACCTCACCACAGGCCAGGGGCAATCATCCGGGAACTCTTAGCATAAGTGCAACGTCTTCCCAGTAATAGGTAGATTCCTGATCGCCCCGATATACCCATGACACATTCTATTTCATTATCTTGGTCTGCGGTTGAGGCGACCATTCCCCAAACACCCGTGGTTCCTCCGGCTCAGCTTTCAAATTTAGACTTAGTTCGTCGTTGCCAGCTTGGCGCTCGCCCAGATCGAGCCGCGTTCGCTGAGCTATTACGTCGCTATCAATCCTACGTTGATAAAGTTCTTTATCATCTTGCCCCCGATTGGCAAGATCGTTCTGATTTAGCGCAAGAGGTTTGGATTCGCGTTTATCGCAATGTCCGCCGACTCCAAGATCCCGTGAAGTTCAAAGGTTGGCTCAGTCGTATTACGACCAACCTGTTTTACGATGAACTGCGCAAACGCAAGCGGGTTCGTCCTCCCCTCTCTCTCGATGCCACCTTCAGAACCCATGATGGGGAACGAGAGTGGGAAATTGCCGCCGATGAACCCGGCCCTGATGATGCCCTGGCCACTGATGAGTTTTATAGTAAACTGCGGCTGGCGATCGCCGACCTCCCCGAAGCCTTCCGCACCACCATTGTCTTGCGAGAAATCGAAGGGATGGCCTATGAAGAGATTGCCGAAATTACAGGCGTCTCCCTCGGAACGGTCAAGTCCCGTATTGCTCGCGCTCGCCATCGTTTACAATCGGAATTAAAGAACTACATTGATAGTTAAGCCGAATCAGGAACTTTAGACCCAGGGTTATACGTCAAGCCAAGTATGAACCGTATTCATACTGTCTGTCCCAGGACTCTTAGGGCTTACATCATCCCTAAACCCTTATCAACTTTCCATTACAGGCACGAAACTGTCGTCCGTTAAACGTCAGTCAAACTTCAGTAGAACTACGGAAGTGGCGAATTGTACCCTAAAATACGTCGCTGTTACCTTTGAACAGCTAGGTGGTGAATTGCATCATGACCCTCAACCATTTCGACGACCAATTTGGAGGCTCCCCCGAAGCTCACGATGCTGAACGAACAGAAGATTTGTTTGTTTTGCTCAGTTGCTATCTCGATGGGGAAGTCACCCCAGAAGAACGGAAACAGGCAGAGCGTTTGCTAGCCTGTGACTCCGAAGCGCGGCAGATTTATCAACAGTTATCTTGTATCAGTTCTGGCGTGCAATTGATGCCTGTGGCTGACAATCCGGTGTCGGCGGAGGAAACCACCGCTAAAGTGTTTGCTCGGATGCGGCAACAGCGGCAACGACGACTGGCTTGGGGTGGAACGGCGATCGCCGCTTTGTTCGTGGCCGCCGTCTCAGGACTCTCAGCTCATGTCGGACCCAATAATCAACAATTTGCCCACACCCCGGCACCCGTCAGCGAGGACTTCGGAACCTTTGTTCCCCCAGAAACTGAACCTCGCTCTGAGCAGCCCTTAAATCGAGAGGATATCACCTCACGGGCTTTGTTTATCGAATAAGGCCAGGATAAGGCCAGGATTAACACCGGGATTAACGCCAGGATTAGACCGCCATGGCCCCGGTTCTCAGCGAATGGTGGTCTTAATCATCTCAATCACCGCAGACACCGCTTCGTAACCAAAGATAAAAATTGAGGTGGTTAGGACTAATCCCATCAGGCAGATGGTCAATCCTCCCAGGGTAACCACGCCGTCATCGCCAAACAACCCCAATCCGGTAACAAATACGCCAATCGCCGGCAGGGTATTGGTTAAGGGGATGGGTATCATCATCGACATTGCCATCAAACACAGGGCAATGCCAATCAGCACTCGTCCCCACAACTGAGTACAGATGAAACTCAGGCGGGGACGAGAGAGAACTTCAAGCCGTCGTAACCAGGGAAGTCCTTTCTGCAAGATTCCCCGAACCGTCTCTAGGGCAACATCTTTAGCCAGCCATCGTTTCGGTAAATAAGGACGTTTTCGTCCTAAAGCCAACTGAGCCGAAAGCCAAAAAATGACAATTCCAAAGGGAATTGAATAGCCTGGCGCGGGAATGGGTAACGCCGAAGGAATGGATAATAGTACTAACAAGAAGCCGAAGGCCCGTTCCCCGGCGATCGCCACCATATCGGTCAAACTGACGCGATCGCAGCGATCTTCGGCAAAAAAATAGCCCTCAAGCTCTGTCGATAGTTTCTTAGGCACAGGAGTAAGGGAACAGGGAACACCGGAACGGGGAACAGGGGAAGAGAAGGCAAGAGGCATAACCCACCCCTAACCCCTCCCAAGAGGGGAAAGCAAGAGGCAAGGGTGTTTCTGTAGGGGCGAAAGACTTTTCGCCCCCGTCTTACCGTTGCCTCACCAGCCGAGATGATCTTAACCCCTCCGAGGAGGGGAGGGCGATCGACCCGATCTAGGTTCCCGACTGCCAAGAGTTGATGTACTCATGTTGCTCAGGAGTGAGACGATCAAGGTCAATTCCCATCGCCACAAGTTTGAGACGGGCAATTTCCCGGTCGATCTCTTCAGGAATCGAATGGAGACCCGGTTCAAGTTTACCCTTGTTTTTCACCAGATACTCACAAGCTAGGGCCTGGTTGGCAAAACTCATGTCCATAACGGCGCTAGGATGCCCTTCAGCCGCTGCCAAATTGACCAAACGACCCTCACCTAAGACCACCACAGACTTACCGCTTTTGAGGCGATATTCCTCGGTAGACGGGCGGACGGCTTTCACGTCACTGGACATCGCTTTGAGGGATTTCAGGTCAATCTCGATATCAAAGTGACCGGAGTTGGCGACAATCGCCCCATCGCGCATCACCTCAAAATGCTCCCGACGAATAACGTGCTTGTTACCCGTCACCGTGATAAACAAATTACCCAGGGGAGCCGCTTGCGCCATCGGCATCACCCGGAAGCCATCCATCACAGCTTCAATGGCGCGAACGGGGTCGATTTCCGTAACAATGACGTTGGCCCCCATACCGCGTCCTCGCAGGGCGACGCCTTTACCACACCAGCCATAACCAGCCACCACCAGGGTTTTACCCGCCAGCAGCATATTGGTGGCTCGAATCACCCCATCGAGGGTTGATTGGCCGGTTCCATAGCGGTTGTCGAAGAAATGCTTCGTATCCGCATCATTGACATTCATCGCGGGGAAGGTTAACACCCCATCGTTGAACATCGCCCGTAGGCGGACAATACCGGTGGTGGTTTCTTCGTTGGTGCCGATGAGTTCCGAGAGCTGCTCCTGACGCTCTTTGACCATTGTGGCCACCACATCGGAGCCATCATCGATAATGATGTTGGGATGATGATCGAGGGCGATTTGGACGTGACGCTCGTAGGTTTCGGCGTCTTCGCCTTTGATGGCATAGACGGGAATCCCATGATCGACTACGAGACTCGCGGCTACGTCATCTTGCGTCGAGAGGGGGTTGCTGGCGATGAGGAGGGCATCAGCACCACCAGCTTTGAGGGCGATCGCCAAATGAGCCGTTTCCGTCGTCACGTGGCAGCAGGCAACGAGTTTAATGCCCGCTAGGGGTTTTTCAGCCTCGAAGCGATCGCGAATTTGAGCCAAAACGGGCATTTCTCGCCCAGCCCAGTCAATCCGTTGCTTGCCGAGGGTGGCAAGAGACGGATCTTTGATTTCATGCTTGATTTGTACGGGTGTTGCGGTCATAAACTCTGTTGGCTGTGCTTATTTTTCGATTTTCACGGACTTGATTTTGTCGCCCTGACGGATGGCGTTGACAATGTCCATGTCTTGGGTTTGGCCGAAGACGGTATGAACTCCGTCGAGGTGGGGTTGCGGCTCGTGGCAGATGAAGAACTGACTACCGCCGGTGTCACGGCCGGCATGGGCCATGGACAGGGTTCCGGCAACGTGCTTGTTTTTGTTAATCTCGCACTTGATGGTGTAGCCGGGGCCGCCGGTTCCGGTTCCGTTGGGGCATCCCCCCTGAATCATGAAGTTGGGGATGACACGGTGGAAGTTGAGTCCGTCGTAAAACCCTTTTTCGGAGAGTTCGACGAAGTTTTTAACCGTGTTGGGGGCATCCTCATCGAAAAAGTCGATGTTGATGATGCCTTTATCGGTTTCTAGGATAGCTCGGGTCATAGAGATTTTGTATTCCGCGATGCAAACCCAACTATGTTAACGTAAGCTGGGTTTTGGGTCTTGGGAAAGTTCTTGGGAAAATAGACGTGGAACGGTATTTTGCAACGGTAGCACCAGGGTTAGAGGCGATCGCCGCTGAGGAACTGACTCAGTTGGGAGCTAAATCAGTACAGGCGAGCTTTTCAGGTGTCGCCTTTGCAGGCGATCGCGCCCTCCTCTATCGAGCCAACCTCTGGGGACGGACGCTGTTTCGCGTGTTAATGCCCCTGACTGAGTTCTCTTGTACGTCGGCGAAGGAGCTCTATCAGGAAGTGCGATCGCTCCCCTGGGAAAGGTATCTTACTCCCGAAGACACCCTAGCGGTCGACTGTACCGGCAAGAATCGCGCCCTCAATCATAGCCATTTCAGCGCCCTGCAAGTCAAAAATGCCATCGTGGATCAACAGCGACAACAGTTTGGCGCTCGTTCTAATGTCGATCTCGATGATCCCGATTTACGGCTGAATCTCCACATCCACCGCGATCGCGCCACCCTCAGTTTAGACAGTTCCGGCAGCAGTCTCCATCGTCGCGGCTACCGCGCCGCCGTAGGAACCGCCCCCCTCAAGGAAACGCTGGCCGCCGCTATCCTCAAGTTAGCCCGCTATTCCCCAGAACTCCCCTTTCTCGATCCTCTTTGCGGTTCAGGAACCCTAGCCCTCGAAGCGGCGTTACAGGCGGCCAATATCGCGCCGGGGCTATTTCGGGAACGCTTCGGCTTTGAGTGTTGGCCTGACTTCGATGCTGAACTCTGGCAATCTTTAAAAGATGAAGCCCAGTCCGCCCGTCGAGATACCTGTCCGGCCTATATTGGTGGCAGTGATGTGGATGATGAGGTTTTAGAACAGGCCCGCCAGAATGCCGCTGCTGCTGGGGTTCAGGATCTCATTGAGTTTCGCGGCCAGGATATCCGGGAGATTGAAGCCCCGAGCGATCGCGGTTTATTGATTTGTAATCCTCCCTACGGGGAACGCCTCGGAGATGTTCAAGAACTACGGAGTTTCTATCGTCTCCTTGGCGATATTTTTAAGCAACGCTTCAAAGGGTGGACGGCGTATGTCTTTACTGGAAATCGAGAACTTGCAAAAGAAGTAGGATTACGGCCCGCTCGTCGGATTCCTTTATCCAGCGGGGGTTTAGATTGTCGTTTGTTGGAGTTTGAGTTGTATTAGGGGAAGGCAAGAGGCAAGAGGCAAGAGGCAAAAGAAGGGAACGGGGAACAGGGAACGGGGGAGAATTCTATCCACTAGGGACTAATTCGCTGTTTTCCTGAATCGTTTTTTAGGGGAAGTTCGATCGCAAACGTGCTTCCTTCTCCTGGCGTTGAGTCACAGGTGAGGGTTCCTTGATGGCGTTCGACGATAATTTGATAGCTGATCGATAAACCCAGGCCCGTTCCTTTCCCGACTGGCTTGGTGGTGTAGAAGGGATCGAAAATGCGATCGCGGACCGCTTCGGGAATCCCACTGCCGTTATCACGAATTTTAATGACAATACTGCTATCACGAACAGCGGTTTCTAGGGTTAACACTCCCTGGGTTTGCCCCGAATCATTGATTGCATCGACGGCGTTGTTAATCAGGTTCATGAATACCTGATTTAAGGCGCCGGCGTAACAATTCACCTCGGGGAGTTCACCATAGTCACAGACTAACTCGATGTCAGGGCGAGTCTCATTACCCCGCAGACGACTGGCGAGAATCATCAGGGTACTGTCGAGACTCTCGTTGAGGTTAATGGTTTTTAATTCGGCTTCATCGAGACGGGAGAAGGTTCGCAGCGATCGCACGATTTTCTGAATCCGTAAGGCCCCAGTTTCGATGGAACTAAATAGATCGGGCATATCCTCGGTAAGATAGTCGAGATCAATCTCTTCGATGAAACTCTCGATTTCGGGATGGGGTTCGAGGCAATGCTGTTGATATAAGCCAATGAGTTCGAGTAAGTCTTGACTGTATTCTTTGGCATGAACGAGATTCCCAAAGATGAAACTCACAGGATTATTGATTTCATGGGCAACTCCCGCCACCAATTGCCCTAAACCGGACATTTTTTCGGCTTGAATCAGTTGAGTTTGGGTTTGTTGCAGTTGTTTTAGGGTATGTTCGAGTTCGGCGGTTTTGGCGATCGCCCGTTGTTCGGATTGTCGCGATTTTTGGTAGAGTACGGCTTGTTGAATGGCGATGGCTAGGCGATCGCCGACGGCTTGCAGCAGTTCGATATCGCGATCGCTCCAGGGTTTGGCGGCGATTTCGCGGCTACAGGCTAGGGTGCCGATGTTCCCGTCACCACTGTTGATGGGAAATAGCAGCAGGGATTGATACCCGAGTTGATTCACTTTTTGCCGCAATCGGCCATCTTCGATATCGCTGGCCTGATCGACTCGAATCGAATGGCGTTGCTGAAGCAGGTAATTCAAGAGTTCAAAGAAGCTCGAATGATAGTCGTTTAAACGACTGGGGAGATCCTCTCGTTTGGCTTCTGTGGCTAATTCTAAATCAGGGAGTTTAGAGTCTTCATTGTAAAGCAGTACGTAGCAGCGATCGATGTCTAAAATTTCGTAAATAGCCTGAACGGTGCTATCGAGTAAGGTTCTGAGATCCAGGGATTTACGAATTTGCTGAGAAATGTTATTGACAAGCTTCTCTTGTTGTGCTAAAGAACGATAACGAGTTTTGGAAGCTTTTAGGGCGAGTTCAACTTCTTTACGTTCAGTGATATCGGTTGCATTACCAACGATGCGATAAATCTGTCCTTGGGCATCAAATAAGGGAGTCAGATGGGCCTGAAAATAGAGGGTGCGATCGCCGTCGGGGAAGGTTTGCTGCACGGTGGTTATCTCTCCCGTGGTGAGACAGCACAGATAGCTATTGAGGAAATCTTGGCCAATTTTCGGGCCAAACACTTCTAGGGGGGTTTTACCACGAATTTCCTCGCGGCGAATTCCGGACACTTTTTCGGTACTGGCATTCCAATCAGAATAGCGCCATTCCCCATCTTCAGCTAAATCCAGGACAAACACCAAGTTCCCCTGACTATCATAAATACTGCGTAAAAACTCTTCTTGTTGGCGTAAACATTCTTGAATGGCCTGACTCTCTGTGATATCTCGGGCAATGGTGGAGAGATAGCCGTCATGGTTTTCCGTGCCCGGATGATGAAGGATAATTTGAGAGACGGGAAAGTAGCTTCCATCCGCGCGTTTGAGTTTAGCGGTTCCTTTCCAAATCCCATCTTGCAAGGCTTTAGGGATGGCTTGGGTTTCAAAAAAGTCCATCATCGTCTCGGGGATGAAGTCGCCGACATGATAGTGACTGGCGGGTTCGTCAGCATCTAGGCCAACAATATCTCGTCCCCCCTGATTGATATAGGTGACATTCCCGGTGAGATCGGCACTACTAATAAAATCCGGTGAGGCTTCGAGAATGGTAATCAGCCGTTCTCGTTCGGCTTCGATGCGTTTCTCTTCGGTAATATCGCGGGCGCTGGCGTACATTAACCCTTCTTCGGGGAAACTGACGGTTCGCCAAGCCAGCCAGCGATAGTCACCGTCGCGAGTTTGATAGCGGTTTTCAAACCAAAGGGTGTTGTCGCCGTTGCTGATTTTCTCAACTTCGGCTTGGGTGCGTTCGAGATCATCGGGATGGATAAAGGTTGAAAACGGTTGCGCTTTCAACTCCTCGATGGAAAAGCCTAGGGTTTTCTCCCAGGCGGGATTCAGACGTCTAAAGTAGCCGTCAAAGCTGACAATGCCGAATAAGTCTAAGGCACAGTCAAAGAAGCGATCGCGATCGACTTCGGCCTGTTTCTGTTGGCTGATGTCGATCATCATGCCATCCCAGACAATATCCCCATTGGCCCGCTGTTCGGGTTGGGCGGTGCCGGAAAACCACTTGAGAATCCCGGAACGGCTATAGTTACGCCATTGGTGTGTCCAGGTGGTTAGGGTTTTTGCTGATTCTGCGACACTGGCATTAAAGTGATCGATATCGTCGGGGTGAATCAAACTCCACGCTAAATCGGGTTCTCCGGCCAAGGCGCTGGCTTCTAATTCATAGAGATCTTGACAGCGGGGACTCATATAGGAAAAATACGACGATCCATCGGGGCGCAAGACATATTGATAGATGACACCGGGGATGTTGGTGGCCAGTTTCTCGAATTGCAGTTTTTGGTCGTAGAGTTCCCGTTGGCTGGTTAAATCCAGGGTTAGCCCTTGCAGTTGGGTTCCTGAGGTTCCGGGATATTGCCAAATACGGCTACGAACCCAACGAAGCCGGCCATCGGGGCGAATTAGGGCGTAGTCGAGGCTGAGATCGGCTTGGTTGGGATTGGTTTGATGCTGGCGCAGGTAGTGGTGAATCCGTTGGCAGACAAATTCTCGGTGTTCTGGGGCGATGGTATCCTGCCAGCGGGGTTGAGTGAGGACTGGGCTGGCTTGCGATCGCCCGTAGAGGGTTTCAGCGGCTGGGTTCAGGGACAAAAATTTACCGCTGGGCCAATCCACCAACCAACTCGCTTCACTCATGCGACTGAAGAGGGAGTCCATGATCACAGAACTGCTATGAGGATGGCTAGGAGAAGATGACGGTGAACCTTCGAGAGAGGAGGTTAAAAAGTAAGTCATAGGGGAAAATACAGCTTAGAGGTGGCCGGAATGGGAGGAAAGACACGGGCGGGGAGGTTGGCATTTTTGTCCTATCATGGGCGGATTAACTGGGTTCGGGATCGAATCAGTTGTTGGCCTCCAATTGACCCCATTCTTTCAAAACATTAGGGCTTGAGATTGAGTCAAAGTCGTTTTTTCCTGAACATGATAGGTTTACTGAGATCATTCGGTCTGAGGATGTACGATTACTCCCATATTCCTCCTATTGTGCGTAGATTTACACAGGTTTTTCGTTACGGCTTCCTTCCCCTGCGATCGTCAAATGCTTGCTGTTGCTTGATTTGGCAGAAAAACCATTCAAGAGATGGCGATCAGAAGCGACGGGTTAGAGATGGGGGCTGAGTTTGGCTCATCTATCCTATGGCCCTATGGCTTAAGCTATTTTGGCGGGCTGAACTTTGATTATTAAAATAATATTAACATTTCTTACAGAATTGTCATCGAGATTTTGGTCAGATTGGCTACAAACCGAAAAATCTGGCGATCGCCGAGGGGTGTCTTTAACAAAAAATGTTGGCAACTTCCCCTATCTTGAGATAGAGATAGATTGAGAAACTCTAATCTTGAGAACCAGAAGAGACTGGGCGAATTGGGGGAAATGGCGGTATTTTGCCGGTTGAGATGCTAACCGGGTAGATAAGCCGGCAAGACGATTTCCACGTCTGTCCCTTGATCGAGGCAACTGTCTAGGGCGAGATGGCCGCCATGACGTTGGACAATGGTTTGGGCGATCGCCAAACCCAAGCCAGATCCCGAGAGATGCCCTAAGTCTTGGCGACGAGCGGGATCAACCCGGTAGAAGCGCTCAAACACATGGGGTAAGGCATCCGGGGGGATACCAATTCCCGTATCGCTAATGGTGACGACAACGGTTCCTGAGGCTTTCGCCGAGGCTGGCGGACGACTGGGGGGACAATAGTCTAGGGTGACCTGAACCTGGCCCCCCTCAGGGGTATATCGCAAGGCATTTCCCAACACATTGAGGAACAGGCGAAACAGTTGATCCCAATCCCCCAAAACGGCAAAGGGATCGTCATCGGATAACGACGTCTCGGCTTCAATGTCCAAAATCTGGAAGTGAAGCTGAATCCCTTTCGAGGTGGCGATCGCCGTTTGTTCTTCAACCACATCTAACAACAAGGCATCGACAGACAGCGGTTGCGGTTGCCAAGCCACCATGCCACTATCTTGACGGGTGAGAAACAATAAATCATCTACCAAACGGCCCAATCGTCGGGTGAGGCGTTCGATATTATCCAAGGTTGGCTTCCCGGAACCGGCGGCGATCTCAGGATCGGCTAGGGCCACTTGTACTTGGGTTTGAATACTGGCGATGGGGCTGCGTAACTCGTGGGAGGCATCGGCGGTAAACTGTTTGAGATATTGATACGACTCTCCCACAGGCTTCATGGCTAATCCTGACAGCCACCAGCCTGTGGCGGCGACTGAGGCAATCATGACGATAATGCCAAAGCTGAGATCGATGGCTAAATCGCGACTGGGGCGGGCAATTTCAAACCAGGGATGGCTGACTCGTAAATAACCGATGATTTGGCGATCGCGGCTGATGCGTTCGGCGATTTGTCGCAAAATGGGCTGACTCTCGGGGGAGTCTCCCTCCTGTAAATACACCGTTTGCGGGGCGCGCGTGGCGGTAATGGGAACGTTGAGGGGTTCGCTTAGGGTGGACCACAGCAGTTCCCCGGTGGGGCTAAACCATTCGATATCGATGCGATCTTCTTCGAGGCTATCGGCCTTGTCGCCAAAACTGGCTTCAAGGTTGAGACGCAGTTTGGGAAGGCCGTTGGCCTGGGGCTGTTCTTCGATGGCCAGCGATCGCTCGACCACTTCTAGGGAATGTTTCAGGGTATCGTCGACGCGATCGATCAGGGTACTACGCACATATAAGTAGACGGTGGTGGCAAATAGCAACAACAAGAGGGCGGTGATGCTGGTGTACCACAATACCAGTCGCCGGCGAGTGGCCTGAAACATGGGATCTCTATGGCTACGATTCGGGCTTGCCGAAATGATAACTACTATAGGCCCCGTTGGGATAGAGGAAGGTACAAACCACTGAAATGTCCGGGTTATAGCGAATAATCATGTCTTGCAGTTTGGTTTGTTTCCAATCCGACAGCATATCGTCGAGGCGACTCATGGGACGATATTTGAATTGCCAATCTTCTAAGGTGGGGCTGTTGTCGTCGAGTTGACGCAGGAGAACGACGGTTCCTTTTTCGCCGCTGTCTTGGTGCCCGCGATCGGCTACCTCGGCAATCTGAACGGCGTTGGCTTCAATGACGGCAATTTGTTCTTCGGGGGTTTCGAGGATGTTGGCCATGGTGGGGAACAGGGAACAGGGAATAGGGAATAGGGAATAGGGAACAGGGAATAGGGAATAGGGAACAGGGAACAGGGAATAGGGAACGGGGAACAGGGGAAGAAAAATTTTTTGCCTCTGCGTTCTTTATTGGCCGTCAAGTAGGGGGGGATTCCAGCTTAGACTTACCAGTTCGGTGAGGTTGGTTTGGCGGGTGCGATCGAGATTGTCCATGTGCTGCTTTTCGGCATAGAGTTGGTCTTGGTAGTGACGGGCTTGTTGGGGATTCTCCTGGGAGTCGGTGTTTTGCCATAAGTCCAGGATACGACGATAGCGTTTATGACAGATGGTGCGCTCGATCGCCGCTGTCGCGGATCGGATAGCCAGGGCGGTTCGTTGCATTTCCAATTCTGCTAGTTCGCTGGGCTGAAAGAGACCATTGACTTGTTGCAACATAGCCAAATCGTCGGGATAGGCCTGTTGTAGCTTTTGGAATAATACCGCAGCATCGTCGTGGGGGCCAGGGGCGATCGCCTCTAAACTTTGCCATAACCAGCGATGGTGAGAGAGGCTGAAATAGATGTCTCGGGCTTCGAGTTCACCGATGGCGGCGATGATGTGCGATCGCTCGTCGGGATAATGGACGTAGGCTTGTAGTAGCAGGGCTTCGGCCCGTTCGAGAAGGGCGCGATCGCTATCGATGGGAAGTTGTAAGTCGGCGTCGTCATCCTCATCATCAATCACCTCGGCTTCCCTCTCGGTGTCAGTATGAATAGCATCCGTATTGACGGCATCCGTATTGACGGCATTTGAGGGGGTGGAGGAATCCGAGTGAGGCGGAACCTTGGGGGCTTGACGACGTTTTTCTCGCGCCTTGGTACGCCGTAAGCGGGCGATGAGGTTTTCTTCTAACAGAGGAACCCGCCGGGAGTCTCCCTGACAGAGTTTTTGGGCGCAATGGTGGATATAGTGACTGCGAGTGGTGGAGTTTTGCAGTTGTGTTAGCAAGGTGACGAGTTGGCGGACGACTTGCTGGTAGATGTCGGCTTGGGCGAGGTCGCGATCGCCGATAATTTGTTCAATTTGCCAATCAATCCAAAGGGGGGCCTGTTCGATGAGGTTGATATAGTCAGCAGCGGATGACGCTTTGAGAAATTCATCGGCATCTTTCCCCCCTGGAACTTGCAAAATCCGCAGTTGTACCATTCCCCGATAGGCGAGATTGGCCACTTCGCCGATGGCCCGTTCGGCGGCCCGGGTTCCGGCTGCATCGGCGTCGAAGTTAAAGAGAATCTGTTTGGATTCGCTATAGCGGAGTAGTTGTTTGACTTGGGCTTCACTGAGGGCGGTTCCGAGGGACGCGACGGCTTCGCTGATTCCCGCATGATGGAGGGCGATGGCGTCGAAATAGCCTTCGACGACGACGGCGCGATCGACTTTAGCGATGGTTTGACGGGCTTTGTCGAGGGCGAAGAGGGTGTGGCCTTTGTCAAACAGTTCGGTTTCCGGGGAGTTGAGATATTTGGGCTGTTCGTCCCCGAGACTACGCCCTCCGAAGCCAATGACACGGCCCCGACTATCGTTGATGGGAATCATGACCCGATTACGGAAGCGATCGTAATGGCCACTCCCTTTTTGACGGGGGATGATTAAACCGGCGGCTTCGACGAGTTCAACGGGATAGTCTTTTTGGCTGACGAGATAGCCATAGAGGGTTTCCCAACTGTCGGGGGCGTATCCCAGTTGAAAGGATTGCAGGGTTTCGTCACTAAATCCCCGTGTTTGTTTTAAGTAGTTGAGGGCGGTTTCGCCCTGGGGTTGGTGAAGGGCGTGTTGGAAGAAACGGGCGGCCAGGGCGAGAATTTCGTAGAGTTGATCTCGCCGGGATAGGGTTCGTTGAACGTCGTCTTGTTTGTCGCGATCGAGAGTACGAATGGGAACGTTATAACGTTGGGCGAGATCGAGAACCACGTCACTAAAGGAGGCTTGTCCAATTTCCATGAGAAAGGTAATGGCGTTGCCCCCTTTGCCACAGCCAAAGCAGTAAAACATCTGTTTACTGGGGCTAACGGTAAAACTCGGGGTTTTCTCTTCATGGAAGGGACAAAGTCCGGCAAAGTCTTTCCCCTGTTTTTTTAAGACGACTTGTTCGGAGACGACATCATAAATGTCCATCCGTTGTTTGACTTCGTCAATCATGTCAGGGTGAAACATAGTCAGTTGCTGTTAATTAGGGTTAATTGTTATTCGTGAACCAGTGCGTTTAAGCAGTTCCGGTAGTCCCTTCTCTTGCCTCTTGCCATCCCCTCCTGGGAGGGGTTAGGGGTGGGTTATGCCTCTTGCCTCTTCTTCCCCTGTTCCCTTCTCCCGCCTTCTCCAATTAAAAATAGCGCAGACACAATGTCCACGCCATACCGAGTAGCAAAACTTTAATCGCTATCTGTTAATTATTCGAGATTTTCTTAAAGGGGTTATTGTTAACAGTTAATAGGCAATAATAGGTAAAAATCACCGATCAACGGTTAACGAAAAACCGTTTAGTAACGACCGCCGCCCCCACCTCGGCCGGAATATCCTTGACGTGAACGATTGTTTTCACGAGGCTTGGCTTTGTTAACTCGCAGTTGGCGACCCATCCATTCTGCACCGTTTAGAGCTTCGATCGCTCGATCTTCTTCTTCATCCGAAGACATTTCGACAAACCCAAAACCACGAGAACGACCTGTTTCACGATCAACAGGGATTTGAGTTCGTTTGACTGTGCCATACTCACGAAAGACCTCTTCGAGATCTTCTTGAACCGCGTCGTAAGACAAATTACCGATATAAATTGACATGGAGCAACTCCAGGAACCGAGAAAGGGAAAAGACAAGGGTTCACAAACATGGGCTGATGCCGGTCGCGACAATTGATGTCTCCACCAGGTTGTCACGGCGATACAACGCCGCCGTCGAACGGATGTCTAGGCACACTTTAGCATAGGTTTTCAGGATCTGGTAAGGTTATTTATTTTTTGTCATTCTTTAGCAGGATGAACTCGCTCAAACGCTTATGCTATAAAGGTTGTCCGGCTTATGTCTTGCCTCAAACAAAAAACTGATGTAATACAATGATCGCAATTCGGCGCCCAATCAAGGGTGGAAATCGACCCAGTCAATGGGTTAACCCTGATGAGGTCACGCCGGCTCAACTGTCAACTGTTCATGGTCAAGTGAGAACGATGCCAAGCTCTGCTGCTCCTTCAACGCCTCAACGAAGCATTCCTTCTCGTCGAGGTCCCGTGCCTCCTCGGCCAACGGGAATGACCCGAATGGGGGCAACCCCGCACTCAGAGTCTGGGTTCGATCGCCCGTCGTTGACGTTGGCCTTAGTGACGCTGAGTGCGGGAGTGCTGGCTCTCCTCGGGGCCAGTTGGGCGTTAACTCGGCCCTGTGTCTTGGGGTCATGTGAACGGTTGCAACGGGTTGAGGAGATGAGCGGTGAAACCTTACAGGAGTTAACGGAATCTCCCTCAACGGATGCCTTAAGCGAGGCTCAGCAGCAGCTAGAAGCGGCGAGACGTCAGTTAGATGGGATCCCCCCCTGGTCTCGTCATCATCGCCGTAGCCGTCGCCTGCTCGATCGCCTAGAGGGGCGATCGCAACAGTTACAGGCGGCGCGATCGCCGCTAGGATTGGCCTACCAAGCGGCGTTACTGAGCCAAAATCCGCCCCATAGTATTGAGGAATGGCAAGAGATGGAACGCCTCTGGCTTGATGCCATTGCGGAGTTGGAGACGATTGATCCAGAAAACCCAGCTTATCCCCTGGCCCGAGCTAAGTTAAGCGAGTACCGAGACAATTTGGCGGCGGTTCAGCAACGGGCCATCCTAGAGCGACGGGGCCAAGAACAGGTCGAAGCGGCTCAGCTTGCGGCGGAAGTCGCTCGAACTCAGGAAGGTCAGGCCCGAGATCTCGAAACTTGGCAAGAGACCTATGCCAGTTGGCGTAATGCGGTTGGGGCCTTGATGCGCGTTCCACCTCAGACCACGGCCCAACGAGATGCGCGGCAGTTGTTCCAGAGTTATGGCCCCCAACTGATGAGTTCTGAACAACGGCATCGTCAGGAACAGGCGGCTCAGACCTTACATCAGCAAGGGTTACGGTTAGCTGATGAGGCACGAGTGGCTCAGGATGCACAACAATGGGATACGGCCATCGCCAAGTGGCAACAAGCGATCGCCTATATGCAGCAAATCCCAGAGAATACAGCCTATAGTGATCAACGTCGTCCCTTAATCCAAGGCTATACCAATGCGCTGGTGCAGGCGATCGCCCAACAACAGATCTCGGAAGCCATGAACCGCGCCCAGGCAGACTTACAGCGGCTATGCAATGGCGCACCTCAGATTTGCGAGTATGAAGTCCGTCGCGATCGCCTCCAGGTTAAACTGCTACCCGAGTATGTCTCCCGCGTTCAGGAACTGGACCGCCAAGCCAACCGCCAAAATAACGAGGCGGCCCAACAACAACTCAACCAACATGTCCGCCGCTTGATTGACGGTTTGGAATTGGTGAGTCTCAATACAGGTATCCGTCTAACCGTCTTAGACCCGGACGGGGAAGAAGTGGCCCGTTTTGCCGGAAACTAGCCGCTTCTCTAGGTTCCAATGACCCCGCCATCGAGTTTGGTAATGACGACTGTGGCTGAGCGGGGGTAGCGATGAGCCGGTAGATGGGGCCACCCCGAGGTCAGCCGGCCCGCTGCAAACTCATCGGCCGTCGTGGTTGAGCCAGGATGCTGGACATTTACAAACAGAGTTCGTTGATCTGGGGTCATGGTGACTCCGGTAATTTCTTGGCCAATCGGACCGGTTAAAAAGCGGCGAATGTCTCCCGTTTCCGGGTCCGCCACCACCATTTGATTATTGCCAAATTGGGCGTATTCTCCCCGATTGAGTAATCCTTCACTGATGTCGGTCTGAATCCAAAGGCGACTGTCGCGGTCAAACCAAAGTCCGTCGGGGGCTGCAAAGAGGTTGCTGTCGGTTAACGGGGTTCCATCGGGTTGACGGCTATTACGAGGGGAACCGGCCAGAACAAATAGATCCCACTCAAACTCCGTGGCCGTGGGATTGTTGCCCGACTCACGCCAACGGATGATATGGCCCCAAGTGTTGCGCGATCGCGGATTGGCTGCGTCCACCTGCTCCTCGGTGCGATCGGTGTTATTGGTCAGGGTAAAATAGACCTCGCGGCTATTGGGATCGACCGCGCCCCATTCTGGACGGTCCATCGGCGTAGCCCCCACTGCATCGGCCGCTGTACGAGTGTTCACCAACACATCCGCTTGACTCGCAAAGCCATTCTCGGGAGTGAGAGTCCCTTCACCAAACACCAGAGGTAGCCAGACTCCCGTTCCATCCTCATTAAAGCGAGCCACATAAAGACGACCGCGATCGAGTAAATCCCCCGCAGCCGTGGCCGGGTCATAGGGGTCTGTGGAAACATACTTATAGATGTACTCAAACCGGGCATCATCCCCCGAATAGCAAACGACAGGCTGACCGGGAATGGCCGGCTGAAAAATTACCCCTTCATGGGCAAAACGACCCAAAGCCGTACGCTTTTTGGGGACATCGTTGGGGTCAAAGGGATTGACTTCCACCACCCAACCAAAGCCATTGGCCTCATTACGATAATCCTCTTCAGGGCCGTCTCCCCGGCTGGAAACATCGAAGCGACGATACAGGTCATCGTCTGAGGTGGCCTGGTCCCAGCTATAGCGAGACCGTTCGGTTCGCACCCCGTAGCGGGTTTGTTCTCGGGGATGGCGGGCAGGATCTGGGTCTCCGTTACGGAAATAGGCGGCCCAGTTTTCCTCGCAAAAGAGATAGGTATTCCAGGGAGTTACCCCATTAGAACAGTTGTTTAATGTGCCTCGGGTTCGGGTTCCGTCGCGACTGTAACGGGTTTTTAGGACGTCTGCGCCGCGTACGGGACCGCTCACTTCCATGGGAGTCACAGCCGTCAGGCGACGATTACGAGGGTCCATGACAACGCTCCAGGTTCCGTTGTCAGAAGCGCTGATGCGGACAATACTGATACCATGAGCGTTCATCTCTTTGAGAACCTGGTCGGGGTCACGGCGGCCAGCGGCGTTGACGGGAACATCTCCAGCCCCGAGAGGCTGTCCCACGGCGGCTGAGTGCAGAAACCGAGGTTCGATATATTCATGGTTGACGACTAACAATCCATCCTGGGAACTGCCCGCATCGGGGGATTGACCCTCGATGGGGAAGAAGTGCATTCCGTCGTGGTGTTGTCCGATTTGCATTCCCTGGTCTTCACCGCTATTGTCGAGGTCATAGACGGGATAGGTGCCGCTGATGGGTTCTCCCCAGGGAATCAGCGGCTGGGCGCGGTAGCCGTCGGGGACGATGAGGGTATCGGCGTCGCTGACGGGAATGGGATTGAAGCCAAGTTTGGCGGGGGGGTCGCTGAGTAAGGATTTGAGGACGGGTCGGCTGAACAGGACAGCAACGGCCGCAGAGAGTCCGCCGATGAGGACATGACGCCGCTTCAGGCGACTGTTGAGGATGCGGCTAAAGGGTGGGTTTTTGGACGGGTTCGAGATGGGTTCGTCGCCGCAGTCGGCTGGGCGTTGGGGGGGTTTGGATGGTGTCACGGGGAAGTCTTCTCTAATCTATGAATGGTCGACAGCAATGATGTCTGATTATGTTGCGATCGTAGATTAGGTTGGCCAGAGATTAGGTTATGAAAAGACTAAGAAAGTTTAAAAGACGGATGGCGGTGAGGGTGCGGGTGAGATGGAAGGACGCGGTGAGGAACTGCGGGATTGCCAGACTTCACTGACTTCGAGTTGTGCTGAGTGAACCC